>NZ_CP046224.1:254987-392690 GCF_012562605.1 Enterobacteriaceae endosymbiont of Plateumaris sericea
CAAATTATCTATTATAATAGATTTAATATTTTTCTCTATTAAAATATTTTTAACTGCTTTTCTACATAAAGTAGATAATTCACGTTCTAAATTACGTACCCCAGACTCTCTAGTATAAAATCTAATTATGTCTATAATAGCTGTTTTATGTATTGTTAATTCATTTTTCTTTAAAGCATTTCTATTAAATTGTTTTGGTAATAAATATTTTTGAGCTATATTTAATTTTTCATCTTCAGTATATCCTGATAATCTAATAACTTCCATTCTATCTAATAAAGGTGATGGTATATTAATACATGAATTAGAAGTAGCCACAAACATAACATCAGATAAGTCATAATCAACTTCAAGATAATGATCATTAAAAGAAATATTTTGTTCTGGATCTAATACTTCTAATAATGCTGCAGCAGGATCACCTCTCATATCATATGATATTTTATCAATTTCATCTAATAAAAGAAGAGGATTTTTAACACCTGTTCTAGATATTTTTTGAATAATTTTACCAGGCATAGAACCTATATATGTACGTCTATGACCTCTTATTTCTCCTTCATCTCGAATTCCTCCTAATGCCATTCTAATAAATTTTCTTCCAGTTGTTTTAGCAATAGATTTTCCTAATGATGTTTTTCCTACTCCAGGTGGTCCTACTAAACATAAAATAGGTCCTCTTATCTTATTTGATCTATTTTGTACAGCTAAATATTCTAAAATACGTTCTTTTACATTTTCTAACCCAAAATGATCAGCATCTAATGTTTTTTTTGCTTTAGATAAATCTTTTTTTAATCTACTTTTATTATTCCATGGTATTTGTACTAACCATTCTATATAACCTCGAACTACTGTTGCTTCTGCTGACATTGGAGACATCATTTTTAATTTTTGTAATTCTGATTCAGCTTTTTCTTTAGCTTCATTCGGCATTTTAGCTAATTCTATTTTTTTTTTTAATATTTCATTTTCATCAGTACTATCATCCATTTCTCCTAATTCTTTTTGAATAGCTTTTATTTGTTCATTTAAATAATATTCTCTTTGACTTTTCTCCATTTGTTTTTTTACTCTATTACGAATTTTTTTTTCAACTTGTAATAAATCAATTTCTGATTCCATAAGAGCCATAAGATATTCTAATCTTTCATTAATATTAGACATTTCTAAGATTAATTGTTTATCTTTTAATTTTAAAGGCATATGTGAAGCAATAGTATCTGCTAATTTTGCTGCATTATTTATATTATTTAATGATGTTAATACTTCTGGAGGTATTTTTTTATTTAATTTAATATAACTTTCAAATTGATTAATAGCTGTTCTTACTAAAACTTTTTGTTCTTTTTCTTCAATATTTGGAGAAGTTATATAAATTACTTGAGCAGTAAAATAATTTCCATTATCGGAAAGAGTTATTATATGAGCTCTTTGTAATCCTTCTACTAATATTTTTACAGTACCATCTGGTAATTTTAACATTTGTAAAATAGAAGTAATAGTACCAACAGAAAATAAATCATCAATACCAGGATCATCATTTGATGCATCTTTTTGAGCAACTAACATAATTTTTTTATCATTCTCCATAGCAGTAGATAAACAACGAATAGATTTTTTTCTGCCAATAAATAAAGGAATGACCATATGAGGATATACTACAACATCACGTAATGGCAACACAGGTATTACAATACGTTCTGAATGCTCAGAGTTCATAGAGATCTCTCTTTATTTTTCTGATAAATTTTAAATGATATAATTTATAAAAATATTAATTTTACTTAAAAATTAAATAATACTCTTTAATATAGTTAATACTTTTATTATTTATATAAAAGTTATTTAAATATTATTTTTATAATAAATAATTGGTTTAGATAAATTATTAATTACTTTACTATTAATTATTACTTTTTTAATATTATTAACCGAAGGTATATCATACATTATATTTAATAATTTTTTTTCAATTACAGATCTTAATCCTCGAGCGCCAATATTTAATAACATTGCTTTTTTTGCAATAGCTTGAATAGCATTATTTGTAAATTCTAATTTTATATTTTCATATTCAAACAAAGCTTTATATTGCTTAATTAAAGCATTTTTAGGTTTTAATAAAATTTTTATTAATCCATTAATATCTATTTTTTCTAATGGAACAATAATTGGCAATCTTCCTATAAATTCAGGAATTAAACCAAATTTGATTAAATCATTAGAATTAACTTCAATAAAAGATTGTAATTTATCGTTTTTATAATTTATATTTTTTATATTAATATTAAAACCAATTTTATTAGAAATATTTAGTCTATTAGAAATAATTTTATCTAATCCATAAAATGATCCAGCACAAATAAATAATATATCTTTTGTATCTACTTGAATAAATTTTTGTTCTGGATGTTTTCTACCTCCTTTTGGAGGTACTGAAGATATTGTTCCTTCAATTAATTTTAATAAAGCTTGTTGTACTCCTTCACCAGAAACATCTCTAGTTATAGAAAGATTTTCTGATTTTTTTGATATTTTATCAATTTCATCAATATATATTATTCCTTTTTGTGCTTTTATTATATCATAATTAGCTTTTTGTAATAATTTTTGAATAATATTTTCTACATCTTCACCAACATATCCTGCTTCTGTTAAAGTTGTTGCATCAGTTATAACAAAAGGTACATCTAAAAATTTTGCTAATATTTTAGCTAAAAGAGTTTTACCGCATCCAGTAGGACCCAATAATAAAATATTACTTTTTTCTATTTCTATATTTTTATTATTACTATATAATCTTTTATAATGATTATAAACTGCTACTGCAAGAGTTTTTTTTGCTATTATTTGATTTATAACATAATTATCTAAAAAATGAAAAATTTCATGAGGTGTAGGTAATTTTTTATTATGTAAATAAATATTATTTTCTTCACTTTTAAATTCTTCTTTAATTATATTATTACATAAAGAAATACATTCATTACAAATATAAACTGAATTACCAGATATTAATTTATTAACTTCATTTTGATATTTTCCACAAAAAGAACAACATAAAATATTATTTGATTTCTCTTTGTTATTTATCATTAAAAACCTCATCTATAAATAATATAATAAATTTATATTTTAAATAAAATAAATTTTATTTCCGATTATATATAATATTATCTATTAAACCATATTTTACTGCTTCTTCAGCTGATAAAAATCTATCTCTATCAGTATCTTTTTCAATAATATCAATAGTTTGACCAGTATGAAATGACATTAATCTATTTATATGTTTTTTAATTCTTAAAATTTCTTGAGTATGTATTTCAATATCAGTTGCTTGGCCTTGATAACTACCTATTGGTTGATGTATCATCATTCTTGAATTCGGTAGACAAAATCTTTTATTTTTTTTTCCAGATGAAAGTAAAAAAGCAGCCATTGAACATGCTTGTCCTATACATATAGTACTAATATCAGGTTTAACAAATTGCATTGTATCATATATTGACATACCTGATGTTATGGTACCTCCTGGACTATTTATATAAATATAAATATCTTTTTCTGAATTTTCTGATTCTAAAAATAATATTTGCGCAACTATTAAATTTGCCATATTATCTTCAATATTTCCTATAAGAAAAATAATTCTTTCTTTTAATAATCTAGAAAAAATATCATAAGATCTTTCTCCTCTAGGAGTTTGTTCAATAACCATAGGAATCATATTTAATTTATTTTCTTTATATAACAACATTATTAATCCTTGATTTAAATATATATGTTTTCTATAAAGTAATTATATACATTTCATTTAATAGTTATATATATTTTTATAATATTTATTATTTCTTTTATAAAAATATAAATTTAGAAATTTATATTTTTATATTCATGTTTTATATCTTGATAACTATATTGTATTTTATTTATTAACATTGTTTTTATAATAGCTTGAATTGCTTGATATTCTAAAATAGAAAAATATAATTTTTGCATTAATTTTTTATCTGTTTTATAATATTTTATAATTTTATTAAATTGAGTATTATCATAATAATAAATAAAAGAAGATAATTCTTCATTAATAAAATTTGTTATTAAATTTTTATTTAATTTAATTTTAAAATCATTAATAATTTTATTAATTAAAATTTTTGCTAAAGTATATTTTTTAGCTTTATCATATAAATTTTTTGAACTTAATTTTTTAAATTGTTTTTTATTTTTTTTATAAATTTTATTTATAGAATTAAATTCTGAATTAATTAATAGTAATGGTAATTTTATTTGTTTATGTAAATTAATTAAAATATTAATTACTTTATATTTAATAATATAACGAATCATTTTATCTGTTTGAAATTGTAATTGTCTGTTAATAAAATTATATAATTTTTCAAAAGTAAAATTATTAGTTAAATTAGAATTAATTATATTTTTTTTACTTACAAATAGAATTTTATATTTTTCTACTTTTTTAATTAATATAGAAAAATTCTGTTTAGTTCCAATTAATTTTTTATTAGGATAATAATTAGAAATTAATATTGTAATATCAAATTTATCTCCATTTTTTTTTCCAATAATTTCTTTTTCTAAATTAGGTATTATTTTCCATTTATTAGATAATAATAATTTAATATTATTAAATATCTTATTTTTTTTATTATTTACATAAATAAATATATCAATAATTACTCTGTCTACTAAATTAGCTATTTGATTTTTTTTATCTAACCAAATAATATTTTTATTATAAAATTTTGAAATATAGTTATTAATATCATTATCATTAATTTTTACTATAGGTATATCAATTTTTACATTATTAAATTTTAATAAGTTAAATTCAGGATAACTTTGAAATATAACAGTAAATATAAAATCTTTACCTATTTCATATTTATTATAATTATATTGGGGTAATCCTATTATATTAATTTTTTTACATTTAATTTTTTGAAAAAAAATTTTTTCCATTAAATTATTTAATACATTTAATTGTATTGATTTTATATAAAGATTTTTAATAATATTCAAAGGAGCTTTACCTTTACGAAATCCTTTAATTATTTTATTTTTTGATATAAATTTTAATTTTTCTTGAATTTTATTTTCTATATTAATATTATCAAGCTTAAGAATAATTTTGTGATTTATATTTTGTAATGCTAAATTGTACATAATTTTATAACCTTATATATTATTATATGTAATAATTTATATTAGGAATAAATAAATTAAAATTTTTAATTAGTTATTATTTAATAATTTAAAATAGGTATTTATAGTTTTTTCCATTCTTTAATTGTATAAGTATGTAATGATAATGCATGAATATTATTTATTAATTCATCGGCTAAAACATTATATATAGATCTATGACGAGTAATAAAAGGTTGATTAATAAAATTATCACTTACTATTATAATATCAAAATGATATTTTGAAGTATTAAGTATATTATGCATATGATTACTACTATTAATTTTTAAATATACAGGATTAAATATAATTTGTAATTTATTTTTTATTTTAGCTCTTAACATAATTTTTACTCTATTTATTTAAATATAATTTATATTATAATAATTAATATTTTTAATAAAAAATATTATATTATAAAAATAATATTTTAAAATATATAGTTTAATTTTATTTACTAATATTTTGTATCTGAGATATAACAAATTTAATTATGGTAGAATTTCCAGCTAATATATTTTTTGAATATTTATAATTATAATTTCCTATAAGATCAGTTATTAATCCTCCTGATTCTTTTATAAGAAGTTCTCCTGCAATAAATTTATCAAAATTTATATTATTACCTATATAACAATTAATTTTATTAGAAGCTAAATATGCTAAATCTAAAGATAGTGAACCACTAATTCGAAAATTAATTAAATTTTTTATAAATAATTTAATTAAATTAATATTTATATTATTATCTAATATAAAATTTTCATTTATAGCAAATAATAAATTTTTATTATTTAAATAATTATTACAACGTAATCTATATCCATTTAATTGAGCATCTTGTCCTCTAATAGCTGTAAATAAATCATTTTTTAATGGATCATATATTAATGATATTTCTGTTTTACCTTTTATACAAATAGCTATAGAAACTGCAAAATGAGGTAATTTTTTTATAAAATTTATAATTCCATCTAAAGGGTTTATAATCCATTGAGTTTTTTTATATTTAAAAATTAATATTCCTTTTTTATTTAAAATAATAATTTTTGTTGAATATATATTTAAAAAATTTTGAAAAATAATATTTTTTATATTTTGATTTATTTTTTCTATAAAAATAGAAATATTTATTTTTTTATTAAAAATATTTATTGTTTGTATCTCATAATTTTTAATAATAATATCACCAATTAGACGAATTATACGTATAGCAACATTAAGCATTGGACGCATATATATTTCTCATTAATTATTGTATTATATAAATTAATAATTTATTTAATTTTTATTAAAATAAATAATTTAATATTTTTAAAATAGTTATTTAATATATAATATATTGTAATTTTATTTAAAAGATATTATAAAATATCTTTTATCATTAATAAATTTAATTAATTTTATGTTAAAACTTACTATTAAAGCAGAAAAATATCTTTATTATTTATTATCTTTTAGAAAAACAAAACAAATTAGAATTAAAATTCTTAATGATCAAAATAATTCTTTAAAAGGAAATGTTTATTTTTGTGATAAAAAAAAAATAAAAGATACTGATCTTGAAATTAAATTTAAAAATTTTTCTATATTTATTGAAAAAAATAATTCTAAATTATTACACACAGCAACAATAGATTTAATTAGTGATAATTTAAATAAAAAATTAGTATTTACAATAACACAAAATAATATAAATAAAAATAATAGAGATTTGATTTCTTTAAAAGAAAAAATAAATTTATTTTTAAAAGAAAAAATTAATCCTAATTTATTAAATCATGGAGGATATGTAATAGTAAAAAAAATTACTCAAGATTATTTAGTAATGTTAGAATTTTATGGTGGCTGTAAAGGTTGTTCTATGATTAATAATACTTTTAAAAATTGGATTGAAAAAGAATTATTAAGTAATTTTGCTGAATTAAAAGGAGTATTTGATATTACAAAACATGATATTAATAAATTTTCTTTTTATTAATAAATATTAAAATATTTACTAATAAATATATATTTTAAATAAATTTTTTGTCTAAATATTTTTTTAAAATAATTTTATATAAATATAACTTAAAGCTATATATTTTAAATAATTATAATATAAATTATAGTTTATTTTTTTAAAAATTAAAATATTTAGTTTTTTGTATTCAAATATATTAAAATATACAAAAAAAGGAATAAATATGTCAGTAATAGTTCCAGAAAAATTACCTGCTATTAATTTTTTAAAAAAAGAAAATATAATTTTATTAACAAAAACTAAAAATTATAAAAAAAGAACTGTATCTAAAAAAATTATTATTTTAAATCTTATGTTTAAAAAAATAGATACAGAAAATCAACTTATTAGATTATTATCTAATTCTCCTTTATTAATAGATTTATACTTATTAAGTATAAATGATTGTCATTCTAGTAATATAACTTCAATAAAACATATAAAAAAATTTTATTTTACTTTTGAAGAAATTTATAAAGAATATTTTGATGGATTAATTATTACTGGTGCTCCTTTAGGATTGATTAATTTTTCTGAAATTAGATATTGGAAAAAATTTATTCAAATAATAAAATGGGCGCAAAATCATGTTCATTCTATTTTATCTATATGTTGGTCAGTACAAGCAATATTAAATATATTATATGATATGCCTAAAAAAATTAATACATTTAAATTATCAGGAATATTTAAGCATAAAATTTTAATTAAAAATAATTTTTTAACAAAAGGATTTGATGATTATTTTTTTGTTCCACATTCAAGATATGCTGATTTTTCTATAGATATAATAAAAAATTATACAGATTTAAATATTTTATCTGATTCTGAACAAGCAGGAGCTTATATTTTAATGAGTAAAAATAAAAAGTATATTTTTATAACTGGTCATCCAGAATATGATGCTTGTACTATAGCAGAAGAATATACATATGATTATAATATTAATTTAAAACCTTCAATTCCATTTAATTATTTTCCTAATAACGATGTTACATTAATTCCTAAAGTTAATTGGAGATGTCATGGAAATTTATTATTTGCTAATTGGTTACATTATTTTGTTTGTTAATATAGTTTAAATTAAATTATAATAAAATATTCATAAATATTTAAAATTTTTATTAATAGGAAAAACTAATGTTAGCTAGTAAATATTTATTTTTTACATCAAAAATTACAATACCAAATAATAAAATAAATAGTTATTATTTAATGATAAAATCTGGGATGATTAGACAATTATCTTCAGGAATATATACTTGGTTACCAACAGGTTTAAAAGTAATTAAAAATTTTAAAAAAATAATACGTAATGAAATGAAAAAGATAAATTTTTTTGAAATTTTAATGCCTATAATACAACCTAGTAATATATGGGAAACAAGTGGTCGTGTTCATGATTATGGACATGAATTATTTAAAATTATAGATCGAAATCAACGAAATTTTTTTTTAGGACCTACTCATGAAGAAGTTATTTCATTTTTAATTAAAAATGAAATAAAATCTTATAAAAGATTACCTCTAAATTTATATCAAATTCAAGTAAAGTTTAGAGATGAAATTAGATCTCGTTTAGGAGTAGTACGTTCTAAAGAATTTTTAATGAAAGATGGATATTCTTTTCATATTAATGAAAAATCTTTAAAAAAAACATATAATATTATATTAAATACTTATAAAAAAATTTTTGATTTAATTAAATTAAAATATTATATTGTAGAAGGTGATAATAGCCTTATAGGCGGAAAAATTTCTCATGAATTTCATGTATTATCTAATAATGGAGAAGATTCAATTGCATTATCAGAATCTGGGTATGCATATAACATTGAATTAGCAAAATTTTTTATTCCTACAAGATTTAATATTAATGAAAGTATTTTTTTAAAAAAAAAATTATTATCAATTGATAAATCAATTAGTTTTGAATATATTGCTAAGAAATTTAATTCATCAACTAATAATATTATTAGAACAATTATAATTAAAACTACAGAAAAAATAAATCCTCTAATTGCTTTATTAATTAGAAGTGATTATCAAATAAATATTAGTAAAATAGAAAAAATAAATAAAAATATATTAAAACCATTAAATATATTATCTGAAAAAGAAATTACTAATATTTTTAAAGTCAATAGTTATTCTTTAGGACCTATGAACTTAAATATACCAATAATTGCAGATTATTCTATCATAAATATGAATAATTTTATTATAGGTTCAAATATTAAAAATAAATATTATATTAATATGAATTGGGAAAGAGATTTACCTATACCAGAAAATATTCAAGATATTCGAAAAATATGTAATAGAGATTTTACTCCTGATAATAAATATCCAATAACAATTAATAAAAGTATTGAAATAGCTCATATTTTTCAACTTGGTACAAAATATTCTCATTTAATGAATACTTACATACAAAACATAAAAGGAGAAAAAATTCCTTTATATATGGGATGTTATGGTATTGGTATTTCTCGTATAATTGCAGCAATTATTGAACAAAATCATGATATTAATGGTATATATTGGCCTTATTCTCTTGCTCCATTTAAAGTGGCAATAATACCAATTAATATGAATAAATATAGTTTAATTAAAAAAGTATGTTTTGATATTTATCAAAAATTTAATTCTATAGGAGTAGAAGTAATTTTAGATGATAGAAAAGAAAATCCTGGAGTTATGTTTACAGACATAGATCTTATTGGTGTACCACATATAATTATTATTAATAATAATAATATTATTAATAATAATGTTGAATATAAATCTAGAAAAACAGGTAAATATAATATAATTTCTATTAATTCAATTATTGATTTTATTTTAAATAAAGAAAAATTAAATTAAAGTTTTTTTATTAAAATTTTTATCCCAAAAAATAAAATTTTTTTCTTTATTATCGATTCCTTCTAGAGTTACTAAATTATTTTGTAATTCAGCGATAAATATATTATTATAAAACAATAATGGAATATTATCTCTGTTCCATTCAGGAATGTTAAGATTTTTCCATATATCGTGTATGTTAATTTTTTTTTTAATATTGTTAGAAAAATAATATTTACCAGAAATATGAAATTTTATATATACTATTTCTTCCTTTTTTGGTTTTCTTATTTTAAGAGTATTTTTTTTATATTTATTTAAAAAAAATAATTTACCTAAATGATTAGGTAATATTAATGGAAATAAAATATTCCATTTATAAATATTATTTTTTAAAGTAAAAAATTCTTTTATACAATATAAATTAAAATTATATTTTCTAATTTGATAATTCCCTATTTTCACATAAGATTTAAATTTTGATTTAGAACAAATAATATTTTTCCATATTATGGATAATATTTTTCTAGAAGGCATTTTACATTGATTATATTCTATCCATTTTCTAATTATAGCATTTCTTTTTATAATACTATAGTTATATAAAGGAATAAAAGATAAACTATTATCATTTTGTATTAATTCATTCATATTAGAACTTAATAATTCTGTTATTAGTTCTTCTTGTTCACGACAAATAGATGATGTTTTTAATACAGATTTTTTAAAATAAGGCCATCTATAATTTAATTGAGGTAAAATTATATTTCGTAAAAAATTACGATCATATTTATTATTTAAATTACTTTGATCTTCTATCCAATTTAAGTTATTGTTTATTGCATAATTTAATAATTGTTTACGACTTATATCTAATAAAGGACGGAATAATCGTAATTTATTTATAATATTTATTTGAGATATACCTGATAGTCCTTTTGGACCACTACCTCTTTTTAAAAATAATAAGATTGTTTCATATTGATCATCTAAATGATGAGCTGTTACTATAATTTCTTCTTTTTCAATAATTTTATTAAATATTTTATATCTTTCTATACGTGCTTTTTCTTCGATATTTCCTTTTTGATTATTTAAAGTTATATTTTTACATATAAATGGTATATTCCATTTTTGACATTGTAAAAAACATGTTTTAGACCAATGTTTTGAATAGTAATTTAAATTATGATTAATATGAATAGCTCTTAATTGTATACAGGAATATTTTTTACGTAATTTCATTAAATTATATAATAAAACTGTAGAATCTAATCCTCCACTATATGCTATTAATATTTTTTTATATTTATATAAAATTAGCTGTATTTGTTTTTTAAATATCATTTTTTGAATACAATTTTTTATTATATATATTTTATTTATTAAAATTAAAATTTAATTTTAATATATTTTTTCCTAATATATATTTTAATTTAGTTAATAAAATATTATTAATTAATATTTTATATATTTGATTATGATATATTTCAATTTTATTATCTTTATAATAAAAATATATAGGAACTCCTTCAATATTATTATTTTCCAATAAAAAATTTTTTAATTTTGAAAAAAATTTTTTATTAGAAAATATTTTAATTTCTTGAATAATTATTGATATACTAAATATATATTTTTTACGAAATGTTTCAATATTAATTATATTATTTCCTTTAAATTTAAATTTTTTTGTAAAATTATCAAAAAAAACTAATCCTTTTATAATAAGAATATTATCTAATTTTATTAAATAAAAAAATTTATTAAAAAGATCTAATGTCAGATTTACTTCTATTATTTCTGTATAATCATCAATATTAAAAGCTATTATTTTTTTTTTATTATTAATAATATAATGTATATTACTAATAATTCCTGCTATTTGTAATATATAATTATGTTTTTTAAAACATAATGATATATCTTTTATATAATTAATGTTAAAAAAATATTTTATTTCTTTTAAATATTCAGTAATAGGATGACCAGACAAATAAAATCCTAAAGTATTTTTTTCTTTTATAAGTTTTTCTTTTTCTGACCAAATTAAATTGAAATCATTTATAATATTCTGATCTTTATCAATTAATTTAAACATATCTATTTGACCACTTTTTTTTATCTTTAAATATTGTTGAGATATTTTTATAGTTTCATCTAATTTATTATATAAAATACCTCTATTATATTTAAAACAATCCATTGCACCAGAAGTTATTAATTTTTTTATAACACGTTTATTAATTTTTTTAAAATTTGTATTTATACAAAAATCTATTATTGATTTATAAGGACCATATTTTTTTCTAACATTTAAAATATGTTTAACTTGACTTTCTCCTATTCCTTTAATTGCTCCAAAACCATATATAATATTTCCTTTTTTATTTACATGAAATTCATATGTACTAGTATTAATATTAGGTGGTAATAAATTAATTTTAATATTCCAACATTCTTTTACTAAATTAATAATTTTTTCTGTATTATCCATTTCAGATGTTAATACTGAAGCCATAAATGCTTCTGGATAATATACTTTTAACCAAAGAGTTTGATATGATATCAATGCATATCCTACAGAATGAGATTTATTAAATCCATAAGCAGCAAAATTTTCTAGAAAATCAAAAATTTTCATTGATAAATTAGTATCAATATTAAATTTTTTTGATCCTTGTAAAAAATAAGATCTTTGTTTAGACATTTCTTTATGTTGTTTTTTACTAATTACCCTACGTAAAACATCAGCTTTTCCTAAACTATATCCAGCAAGAGTTTGAGCTATTTTCATAACTTGTTCTTGATATAAAATAATACCGTATGTAGGTTTTAATATTGGTTTTAATTTATCATGTTGCCATTTAATATCTGGATAAGAAATAATTTCTTTACCATGTTTTCTATTAATAAAATTATCAACCATTCCTGATTGTAAAGGTCCAGGACGAAAAAGAGCTAATAAAGAAATAATATCTTCAAAATTATCTGGTTTTAATCTTTTTATTAAATCTTTTATTCCTTTAGATTCTAATTGAAATATTGCAGTTGTATTAGCTTTTTTTAAATAAGAATAAACTTTTTTATCATTTAAATTAATAGAGTTAATATCAAGTGGTATTTTATTATTTTGTATATATTGTTTATTAATAATTTTTAATGTGTTATCAATAACAGTTAATGTTCTTAATCCTAAAAAATCAAATTTAACTAATCCAATATCTTCTATATCATTTTTATCAAATTGAGTAACTATATTTTTACCTTCACTATCACAATATATAGGAGTAAATTTTGTTATTTTAGATGGAGATATAACAATACCACCAGCATGTTTACCAACATTACGAATAGTACCTTCTAATTTTAAAGAAGTATTAACTAAATTTTTTACATTATTATCTAATTTATATAAATTAGATAATTTTTTATTTATAATAAAAGCTTTTTTTAAACTAATACCTACATCTAAAGGAATTAATTTTGAAATACGATTAACAAAATCATAAGAATATCCTAATACTCTTCCAACATCTCTAATTACTGCTTTAGCTGTCATAGTACCAAATGTTATAATTTGAGATACTTTTTCATAACCATATATATTTTTTACATGTTCAATAACTAAATCTCTTTTTTCCATACAAAAATCAATGTCAAAATCAGGTAAAGATATTCTTTCAGGATTCAAAAATCTTTCAAAAATTAAATCAAATCTAATAGGATCTATATTAGTAATATTTAAACAATAAGCAACTAGTGATCCAGCTCCTGAACCTCTAGCAGGTCCAATAGGTATATTATTATCTTTAGACCATTGTACAAATTCCATAACTATAAGAAAATAACTAGGAAAACCCATTTTATTAATAACATCTAATTCTTTTAATAATCTTTGTTTATATATATTTTTTTTAACATTTCTTATTTTAATATCAGGAAATAAATTTCTTAAACGTTTTTTTAAGCCATTTTTTGATTTTATAATGAGATAATCTTGATTATTTATACAATTATTAAATATAGGTAAATAATATTTTCCTAATTTTAAAAAAACACTGCATCTTTTTGCTATTTCTATACTATTTTCTAATGATTCAGGAATATCATAAAATAATTTAGACATTTCTTTAGCACTTCGAAAAAATTGTTCAGAACTATAATTAGATTTTTTTTTAAATTGATTTAAAGTATAACCTTTATTAATAGATACACGAATTTCATGAGCAAGAAAATCTTTTTTATCTAAAAAACAAACTTCATTAGTTGCAACAACTGGTAAATTAAAATCACTAGCTATATTTAAAGCTAAATATATATATTTCTCTTCATTAATACGATTTGTACGAGTTAATTCTAAATAAAAATTATTAGGAAAATATTTTTTATAAAAATTAATAATTTTTTTAACTAAATAGATATTATTATTTAAAATATTTTTTCCTATATCTCCTTGAACTCCTCCTGATAATATAATTAATCCTTTATGATATTTTATTAACATATTATATGTTATAAAAGGTCCAATAAAATTATTATAACCATTTTTATAAGCATCAGAAATTAATAATTTCAAATTATGATAACCACTATTATTTTTTGCTAAAATAATTATTTTCGTAAAATAATTATTTAAATGAATACAATTTTTTATTATAAATTCAGATCCAATAATTGCCTTAATTCCTAAATTATGAGATTTTTTATAAAATTTTATTAAACCAAATATATTTGTAATATCAGTAATTGCTATTGCAGGCATATTAAATTCAGAGGTTCTTTTAATTAAATGTTCAATCTTTGCTAATCCATCTTTCATAGAATAATCACTATGAACATGTAAATGAATAAATTTTTTATAGTTCATTTTATATAGAAACTTTAATTAATACTATTTAATATGATTTAATTAATATTAAATTTAATGCTAAAATTTATTTAGCATTAAATAAATAATTATACAAGAATTTTATTATTTAATTAGAAGTTTATCTTGAGATAAAACTTCATTAGTTATATCTTTAACATTCTTTATATAAAGAATAAAAGTAGAATCAAAAACTATATTATAATGTTCTTTTTTTGCAATTATATTTATTAATTTTTGAATATGATTTAGTATTACATTACGTGCTTCAATTTGTCTTTTATTATTTTCTTTTTTAAATTTTTCTACTTTTTTTATTAAAATATTTCTAAGATTTTTTATATCTTTTTCTAGTTTTATTCTTTCTGAAGGTATCATAGATATACCTTGATTTTGTATTTTTTTTATTTTTAAATTTAATTCATTTTGTAATTGTTGAAGTTTAATTAATTGGGGTTTTAAATCATTTTCTAATTGTTTACTACAAAGTTTTTTTAAAGGTATTTGTTCAAAAATTTTTGCAATATTAACTACTGCAATTTTATTGCAACAAAAAGTTTGGGTACTTAATACTGTAAAAAACAATCCTATAAAAATTTTTAAAAAAAATTTCATTTATTGTTACCTTCTATAATATATATGAATGTTATTTAAAACAGAATTAAAATAAATTATTATTGAATTTTTCCTATATTAAATTGAAATTGTTCAATTTGATCTTGATCATATTTTATTAAAGGATATGCATAAGAAAAAATTATTGTTCCAAAAGGGGAATACCATTTAAAAGCAATACCAATAGAAGATCTCATATTAGTTAATATATTAGTTTTAGAAATTTTATATAATTGCATTAAATAATTATTTTTTAGTAAAGTATCCCAAAGATTTCCAATATCAAAAAAAATAGATGTACGTATATTTTTTTTATATTTTTCCTGTATAAAAGGAATAGGAATAATTAATTCAGTACTAAAATTAGTTATAGCATTTCCACCAATATAATCATTAGATGTACAAATTATATGTTTATTAGTACAAAAATATTTAGATGAATTATAATATATTGCTTTTGGACCTATATAATTTATTTTAAAACCACGTAATGTTTCTGCACCACCTAAAAAAAAATTTTTATTAAAAGGAAAAGTTCCATTTTCAAAACTATTACCATATCCAATATTACTTTTTAATAAAAAAATCAATTTTGCAAAATTATTTAAATTATTATTTTTCATAACTGAATATAAAGGAATATATGTAGAATTATTAATATTTATTTTATAATAATAATTTTTAGATATTAGAAGATTAAAACTTGTATTTATAATACTAATATTTCCTTTTGTTGGTAAAAATTTATCATTTAAAGTATTAAAAATAAATAAATTGCTTAAATTTAAACTATTTATAATATAATGATTAGAATTATTTAAATTATAATTATAACCTATTTTTTTTAAAAAATTCCAAACAGATATTTGAGGTTTAATATCTAAAAAATTATTAATATTATATTCAATGTTATTTTGTATTTTTAAATTTTTACTAAAAGGGTAAGTTAATATTCCAGAAATACCCCTACTTTTATTTATAAGATTTGAATCTTTTGTTTTAAAATTATTAAAAAATAATTTTGTACCTAAACTAATATTATTTTTTAAAAAATACGAATTTATTAAAGAAAATTCTAAATAAGTTTCTAATGAATCTGTATTAACTTTTATATTAATATTATTTCCTGTACCAAAAAAATTATCTTCACCTATATCTGATAGTAATGAAAAACCATTATTACTACCATAACCAAAATGAATATTTAAAACTCCACTATCACGTTCATCAACTTTAAATATTAAATCTATTGTATTTTTTAAATCATTATTTTTTTTTAAAAAAACTTCTATATTTTCAAAATAACCTAATAAATTCAAACGTTTTTTAGTTTTTTTAATTAAATTACTATCAAACCAAGTATTTTCCATTTGAATAGTTTCATTACGTAAAATATTATCTTTAGTTAAAAAATTACCTATATATTCTATATTTCTTATAAAATATTTTTTACCTGTATATATGTTAAATTTTATTTTAACAGAACTATTCTTTATATTAAATTTATTAAAAATTTGAATATGAGGATATAAATATCCATAATTTCCTAAAAAATTAATAATTTTATTTTTAGTTTGTATAATTTTTTTATTATTATACAAATCTCCTGATTTAATTTTTGTTATGTTTTTTATTTTATCTAATAATTCTTTTTGATTAATATCATATGATATATTATCAAATATAAATTTTTTATTTTCATCAATATTTAAAGTAATATATATATCTTTTTTATCACTTGAAAAATTATGAGTAATTAATTTTATTTTAAAAAGAGCAAATCCTTTATTTAAATAAAATTTTTTTAAATTTTCTATATTATTATTAATATATTCTATGTAATAATTATTATTTAAAAAAAAATCTATAAAAGATTTTTTAGAATTCCATTTTAAATAATATAATAAATATTCTTTAGTATAAGAATGATTTCCTAAAATATTTATTTGTTTAATTTTTGATCTTTTTCCTTCATATATTAAAAATTTAATAGTAATATAATTATGTGGTTGTCTAATAATTTTAATTTTTACTTTAGAATTAAACATACCATTATTTAAATAAATATGTTCTATCTGTTTTTTAATAAAAAATAATGCTGGATAATCAATAATGATTCCTTTATTTATTCCAACATCATTAATTATATTTTGTAAAATATTATCTTTAATAAATTTATTACCATTAAAAATAATATTAGAAATTACAGGTTTTTCTAATATTTTAATTGCTATGTTATTTTTCTCTCTAAATACATATATATTTTCAAACATACCAATATCAAATAATGCATGTATTAATTTAGTTAAATCTTTATTAGTAATACAATCTCCTATTTTTATAGGTAAATTTTGCATTATATTATTCGTTTTAAACTTATCTAATCCAAATATTGTAATTTTATTTATGCAAAAAATATTTTCTTTATTAGAATCTATAGATATACAATTAATATTAGTACTAATAATTAATATTACACATAAAATAAAATATTTAATTTGTTTTATTTTAAATAAATATTTTTTTTTATAATTGTGAAAAATCATTGATTAATGCAATCCCCATTATTAAAAATAAAAACATTAAACTAATATTATATATTAATTCTTGTGTTGTTTCTGATAATTTATGCCCTGTAATTTTAGTATATAATAAAAAAGATATTTGACCACCATCTAATACAGGAATAGGTAATAAATTTATTATACCAAGATTAATACTAATTAAAGCTAAAAATATAAAATAATATAAATAACTATTATAAGCTAATATTCCAGCGTTACGTGCAATAGAAATAGGTCCATTAATATTATGAAAATTTATATTTCCATGAAACAAATTTAAAATAATTATTAACATTAATTTTATTAATGTATAAGTTTTATTAATTGCTTTAATAAATGATTGAAAAAAATTATATTTATATGTTATAATTGATGTATTATCTTTAATATTAATTATTTTTGGAATTAATCCTATAAATCCAATTTTTATATTTTCTAAATATTCTTTTTCAGGAATTATAGTAAAATTTATATTTTTTTTATTTCTTTCTATAGTAATAAAGATAGATTTATTTATATTATTAGAAATAATTTTTTGAAAATTATACCAATTTGTAAAATTTTTTCCTTGTATTTTTATTATTTTATCTCCTATATTTAATTTTGCTTTTTCTGCAGGTGATTTATTGAAAATTTTAGTAATAATAGGATAAATTATAAAACCTTTTGGTAAAATACCTAAACTTGATATTAAATTATCTTTATTATTTTTAATAAAGAATTTATTAAAAATTATTTTTTTTTTAAATAAAACATTTGAATATATATTTTTTACTTCTAAATTTATATAATTTTTATTTATATTTTGAATTAATATCGTATTAAAAGTATCCCAATCTGGAGTTTTTATTCCATTAATTGTTTTAATTTCTGTATTAGGAGTTAAACCAGAAATATCTGCTAATGAAGAATAATAAATTTCATTAATGATAGGTTTATTAGCAGGAAAACCTATAAAAAAAATACTCCAATAAATTATTGTTGCGAATATTAAATTCGATATAGGTCCTGAAAGTATAATCAAAATTTTTTTTATAAAAGCTACATTATTAAAAAATAATAACTTATATTTATTTATATATGATATTTTATCAATTGTAATTTGATTCTTATCAGGCATTTTTATATAACCACCTAAAGGTATTAATCTAATTACAAAATTAGTTCCATATTTATCACAATATTGTAATATTTTTTTTCCAAAACCAATAGAAAAACATTCAATATATATATTAAAATAACGAGCGATATAAAAATGTCCAAATTCATGTACTATTATTAATGTGCTTAAAGTTATAATAAATATTATTATATCCCAAATAACATTAAACAAAATATTAACTCCTCTAAATTATTAAAATATAGATAGTAATTAAAGTTATAATTATTACTAATTTAATATTTAAAATCAAATTTTTATAATAAAATTTATAAAAAGAAAATATTATATAAATTATATATATTTAAAATTTTTTATAAAATATTATTTTAATATAATTTTATTATTAATATTACCTCCAAAACTTCGTTTCCTTTTAGAAAACTCTTCTAAAGCATCTTTAAAATTTTTTTTATTAAAATCAGGCCATAATATATCAGTAAAATAAAGTTCTGAATAAGCAATTTGCCAAATTAAAAAATTACTAATACGTAATTCTCCTCCAGTTCTTATTACTAAATCTACAGGAATAATATTACTTAAACATAAATATTTAGAAAAAATATATTCATTAATTTTTTTAGGATCTAATAAACCTTCTTTAATTTTTATAGCAATTTTTTTTATTCCTGAAATAATATCCCAACGACCTCCATAATTAATAGCTATATTTAAAATTAATCCATTATTATTTTTAGTTAAGTCTTCAGCTTTAATTATAGATTTTTGTAAATTAATATTAAATTTACTAATGTTACCAATAATTTTTAAACATATATTTTTTTTTTTTAAATTACTTGCTTCATAATTTAATACTGTAGTAAATAAATTCATTAAAAATTTAATTTCATTAATAGATCTTTTCCAATTTTCACTACTAAAAGCATATAATGTTAATACTTTTAATTTATAATATAATGCAGAATTAATAATTTTTTTTATAGTATTTACTCCTTCTTTATGACCTGAAAATTTCCATATATTTCTTTTTTTAGCCCATCTTCTATTACCATCCATAATAATAGCTACATGATTTGGATAACATAATTTTTTAAGACCTAATTTATTTATTATCATTTTAATTTTAATATTAAAATATTAATATATTTTAGTTAATGTTTATTAAATTTATTTTTTAATATATATTTAGTATATTTACGTACATAATTATCTATCCATAATATATCACGAACAGATTTAGGATTATTAAAAGATAATTTATTAATTATAGTATGATTTAAAGGAGAAATATCATCTAATGATATTTCTCCTTTAATAAAAGATTGTATAGCTATTTCATTTGCAGCATTTAATATTATAGATGAAGAAATACTTCCTGAATAACATACTTCCATTGCTAATTTTAAACAAGAATATTTGATTAAATCTGGTTTTAAAAAAGTTAAATATTTTAATTCATGTAAATTAATTTGTTCAACCCCAGAATTTATTCTAATAGGCCAATTTATCATACTAGCAATAGAAATACGTATATCAGAAATACTTAATTGTGTTGAGATAATACTATCTTTAAATTTTATCATAGAATTAATTTTTGATTCAGGATGAATAATAATTTCTATTTGATCTTTTCGTGTATTAAATAAATATTTACTAGCTATATATTCTAATCCTAGATTCATCATTGTCGCTGAATTAATCATTGATTTTTTTTTCATATTACTATCAGTTTTTTTACAAACATCTTTTATATTAATATCTTTAAATTTTTTTTTAGAAATATGTAAAAAAGGACCTCCAGAACTAGTAAGAATAATACTTTGAATATTATTTTGATTTAAATCACAAAATCCTAATTTATTTTGAATATTTATAGGCATCATTTGAAAAATAGCACTATGTTTTTTATTAAGAGGTAAAATTTTTGCTTGAAATTTTTTAGCTTCATACATCAAAATATTACCAGAAATAATTATTAATTCTTTATTTGCTAATAAAACATTTTTTCCTGCTCTAATAGCAGATAATACAGATAAAAATCCTGCTGTTCCATTTATAGCAGCAACAACTTGATCTACATCATCTAAAGATGATATTTGTTCTATTTCTTGTTCACCAAATAATATTTCTGTTTTAATTTCAGTATTAAATAAATTATTTTTTAATTTTTCAGCATCATTTTTTTTTAACATAACTGCATAGTCAGGATTAAACAAAATACACTGTTTAGTCATTAATTCTACATTATTATGAGAAACTAATACTTTTATTTTAAATAATTCAGGATTTGTTAGTACAACTGATAAAACATTTCTTCCTATATATCCAGTTGAACCTAATATAGTTAAGTATTTCATACGATCCAATTATAATATTGAAAATAAAATATTAAATTATATTAATTTTTATTTAAAATTTAATAATTCTTTTTCTTTTTGTTCTAAAAAATCAGATATACATTTTATATAATAAATTGTTTGTTTTTGAATATATTTATATAATTTTTTTTCTTCATTTTCACTCATTTTTTTTTCTTTGAAAAATAATTTAATTTTATTATTTGATTCTCTTCTAATATTACGTATATTAATACGATTTTTTTCAGTTTCTTCTTTTATGATCTTAATCATATTAATTTTTCTAGATTCTGTAAGAGGTGGTATTATAACATAAATATTATTTGATGTTATTCGTTTAATATTTAAATTTAAATTTGATAATAATATAGCTTTTTCAATTTTTTTTAACATTAAAAAATCAAAAGGAGTAATTTTTAAAGTATATGAATTTTCTACTACTATATTAGCTATATGTTTTATTGGTATGAATTTATTAAAAATTTTAATATTTATTTTATCAAGTAAATATGGAGATATTCTACTAACATATATGGTATTAATTTTTTTTTGAAAAATATCTAAACATTTTTTCATATTATCTTCATTATTTTTTAAAATATAATTATACATATTGTTATTTTCCATATATTTAAATTGATTTAAAATTAGAAATTAATCTATAATGATATTATAGTTCCTTCTTTTTCTCCGGTAAGAACACGATATAATGACCCTGATTTATTAATATTAAATATATGAATTGGAATATCATAATCACGAGCTAAAATAAAAGCAGTATAATCCATTACTTGTATTTTTTTTTTCAAAACATAATCATATGTTAATTTTCTATAAAATTTTGCATCATAATTTTCTATAGGATCTTTAGAATATACTCCATTTACCTTTGTTGCTTTTAATATAGCATTAGCTTCTAATTCGATTCCTCTTAAAGATACAGTTGTATCAGTTGTAAATAAAGGATTACCAATTCCTCCTGATAATATAATTATATTATTATTATCAATTAAGTTTCTAGCTTTTATTATATCATATCCATCACAAATTCCATTAATTTTAATAGAGGACATTAAATATATATTTTTTAAATAAAGTTGCATAACATTATATAATGCTAAGCCATTTATTATAGTTGCTAAAATTCCCATTTGATCAGCAATTATACGATCAAGATTATTATTCAATACAATAGATTTACCTCTAAATAAATTTCCTCCTCCTATTACAATTCCAATTTGTATACCTAACGGTAGGATTGTTTTTATTTCTTGAATAATATAATTTAATTGATTTATATTTATAGTTATACTTAAATCATTTTTATCTTGTAAAAATTCACCACTAATTTTAATAATTACTCTTTTATAAATTAATTTATTTTTCATGTTCATAATATTAATTACACATAATTAAAATTTTTTAGCTTTTATTTTAAAATATAATAAATATAAAAATTAATTTTTAAAGTAATTTTTCACCTAATTCGAAACGTATAAACTTAGAAATAGAAATACTATTTTCATTTAAATATTGTAATACTGTTTTATTGGTATCAAATAAAAATTTTTGATTAACTAAAGTAATATCCTTTATGAATTTATTTATACGTCCTTTTACTATTTTTTCTATTATATTTAAAGGTTTATTAAATTGTTTTGCAATTTCTATTTGTAATTTATATTCATTTTGAATAATTTTTTCAGGTACATCTTTTTTACTTATATATTTTGGTTTTAATACAGCTATATGCATAGCTATTTGTTTTATGAGTAATAAATTATTTATATTAGATTGTACTAATACACCAATACGTTTACTATGATGAAGATATTTTCCTATAAAATTACCTTTAATTATACTTAAACGATTAATAATAATATTTTCTTTTAAAATACCAATTAATTCTATTCTTCTTTCTTCAAAAATATTTTTTATTTTAATGAAATTAGTAATTTTTTTTTCAAAAGAATATTTAAGTATATCTTTTGCAAAATTATTTAAATTACTATCTTTAGCTACAAAATCTGTTTGACAATTTATTTCTAATAACATTCCAAAATTATTTTTAATAAGATCTATAATAAAACCTTCTTTTGCTATAAAAATTGATTTTTTAACAGATTGTATTTTTGAATATTTACGAAGATAATCTATAGCTAATTTTATATTTCCTTTTGTTTCTATTAATGCTTTTTTGCATTCCATTATTCCTATACCAGTAATATTTCTTAATTCTTTTACTTTATTAGCAGTAATTTTAATCATTCAATTTCTCTTTTATTTTTTAAATAAATTTTAAAATTTTAAATTTTATTTTCTATTTTTATATTATTATTTATTATTTGACCTTTTAAAATAGCTATTTTTACATAATTTAAATATAATTTTATAGCACGTATAGCATCATCATTTCCAGGAATAACAAAATTAACACCTTCAGGATTAGAATTTGTATCAACAATAGCAAATATTGGAATATTTAATTTACTTGCTTCTTTGATTGCAATTTTTTCATGATTTGCATCTATTATAAATAAAGCATCAGGTAAACCACCCATATTTTTTATTCCGCCTAAACTTTTTTCTAATTTTAATAATTCTTTTGTTCTAATTAATGCTTCTTTTTTTGTTAATTTAATAAATGTACCATCTTTACTTTGAATTTCTAACTCTTTTAATCTTTTAATTGATTGTTTTACAGTTTTCCAATTTGTTAACATTCCTCCTAACCAACGATGATTAACAAAAAATTGATGACAATTATTAGCTGTATCTTTAATAAATTTTGAAGCTGATTTTTTTGTACCTACAAATAAAATTTTACCTTTACGAGAACTAATTTTTTTTAATTCTATTAAAGCAATATTAAACATAGAAAGAGTTTTATCTAAATTAATAATATGTATTTTATTACTATGATGAAAAATAAATTCTTTCATTTTTGGATTCCAATAACGAGTTTGATGTCCAAAATGAACCCCAACATTAAACATTTCATTTATTGATATATTCATTATTAAATTCCTCTTTATTATGTTTATTTATAAATAAATAATTTTTCATTACTAATTATTTTTTAATATAATATTAATTATAATACTAATTATAAAAAAAAATAATATTTTATCAGTTATTTATAATGTAATATTAATTATTATACAATTAATAATTATATGGAAATATTAATGACTGTTCTAATTAAAAATTATGAAGAAATAAAAAAAATAAATAAATCATGTCAATTAGCTGCACAAGTTTTAGAAATGATTAAAAAATATATAAAACCAGGAATTAGTACAGAAAAATTAAATAATATATGCCATGATTATATTGTTAATGTTCAAAAAGCTAAATCAGCCACCTTAGGATATAAGGGATTTCCAAAATCTGTTTGTATTTCTGTTAATGATGTAGTATGTCATGGTATTTCAAATAAAAAAGAATTTTTAAAATATGGTGATATTGTTAATATAGATGTAACTGTTCTCAATAATAATTATTATGGTGATACTTCTAAAATGTTTGTAGTTGGAGATTATGTATCAGAAAAAACAAAATTATTATGTTTAACAGCTCAAAAAAGTTTATATAAAGCTATTAATATAATTAAACCAGGTATTAATTTAAATTTAATTGGTAAAACTATTCAAAAATATGTTGAATCTAAAAATTTTTCTGTTGTAAGAGAATATTGTGGTCATGGAATTGGAAAAAATTTTCATGAAGAACCACAAATTTTACATTATGATTCTGATTATAATAAAATTATATTAAGATCAGGAATGATTTTTACAATTGAACCTATGATTAATTTAGGTAAACATTATGTATATTTAACAAATGATGGATGGACTGTAAAAACACAAGATAAAACTTTATCTGCACAATACGAACATACTATTTTAGTAAATAATAATGGATGTGAAGTATTAACAATAAGAAAAGAAGAATATAATAAAATAATAAAAATTTAATTATTTAAAAATATTTAATATAATCAAGTAATTATTATTAATAATAAATTATTTGATTATATCAAAATAATTAAATAGATTTAATCATCTAAAAAACTTTTAAGTATTTCTGAACGACTTGGATGACGTAGTTTTCGTAATGCTTTAGCTTCTATTTGACGTATTCTTTCTCTAGTTACATCAAATTGTTTACCTACTTCTTCTAATGTATGATCAGTATTCATATCAATACCAAATCTCATTCTTAATACTTTAGCTTCTCGAGGAGTTAAACTAGATAAAATATTATATGTAGCTAAACGTAAACTTTCTGAAGTTGCTGATTCTAATGGTAATTCTAATGTACTATCTTCAATAAAATCACCTAAATGTGAATCTTCATCATCTCCTATAGGAGTTTCCATAGATATGGGTTCTTTTGCTATTTTTAATACTTTTCTAATTTTATCTTCTGGTATCATCATTCTATCTGATAATTCTTCAGGAGTAGGTTCTCTACCAATTTCTTGTAATATTTGCCTAGAAATACGATTTAATTTATTAATAGTTTCAATCATATGTACTGGAATACGTATAGTTCGTGCTTGATCAGCAATAGATCTTGTTATAGCTTGTCTTATCCACCAAGTGGCATATGTAGAAAATTTATAACCTCTTCTATATTCAAATTTATCTACTGCCTTCATAAGGCCAATATTACCTTCTTGAATTAAATCAAGAAATTGAAGACCTCTATTTGTATATTTTTTTGCAATAGAAATAACTAATCTTAAATTAGCTTCAACCATTTCTTTTTTAGCACGTTTAGCTTTAGCTTCTCCTATTGATATTTTTTTATTAATATTTTTTATTTGATTAATTGTTAATCCTGTTTCTTTTTCAATTTCAATTAATTGTATGAAACTATTTTCTATTTTTTGAAATATATTATTAAATTCTATTAATGATAATTTTTTATTTATTTTAAATTGTTTTAATTGATGAATAAAATAATTTTTATTCATTTTATTATTAGAAAATAATAAAATAATATTTTTTTTAGGTATTTTACATTTTTTAATACATAATTCTATTATAGAATGTTCTTGTATACGAATACGTAACATTATAGAACGCATATTATTAACTAAATGATTAAATATTTTAGATACTAAACGAAATTGTTTAAATATCTCTGCAAGATTATGAATTTCATTTATAGAATCGTGATGATCTCTACCTTTTTCTTTTATAAGATAAGATGTAATATGATATTGATTTCTTAATTCTAAAAATTTTTCTTTTGCTAATTTAGGATCTATAATATTTTCATTATTACTTGATTCATCTTCTTCAGACAATTCTGTTTTTATATTAATAATTTTATTAAATATAAATTCTTCATTAATATTCATATTAACAAAACCATTAATTAAATCAGATAAACGAATATTTCCTAATTCTACTTGATTATATTTTTTTAATAAATAAAAAATAGCATTTGGATATTCAGCAAAAGAACATTGTACTTGATTAATACCTTCTTCTATTCTTTTGGCGATATCAATTTCACCTTTTCTTGTTAATAATTCCACTGTTCCCATTTCACGCATATACATACGTACTGGATCTGTTGTTCTACCTATTTCTGAATCTACAGTAGTAGATAATTGTACAACAGCTTCTTCTGCTTCATCATTTGTATTATTATTTTGACTTAATATTAAATCATCTGCATCAGGAGCTTCTTCCATTACTTGAATTCCCATATCATTTATCATTTGAATAATATCTTGAATTTGATCGGAACCAATAATATCATCCGGTAGATGATCATTAACTTCTGAATAAGTTAAATATCCTTGTTCTTTACCACGTATAACAAGAAGTTTAAACTGTAATTGTGAGTTATGCTCCATAAAAAATTCCATACTTCTATTATCATATTTTATAAGATTATAATTTTATAAAAATAAATAGAATTTATTATTCTATTAGTAATTAAACTATATTACAATCTAAAGTTTGATAAAAAAGTAAAATTTAATATATTTTAAAATTTGGTTTTAATTTCAGCTAAATTTTTATTTAATAACCATAATTCTTTTCTTTTTTGAATATCTAATCCTTCTTTTCTGTCTAAAAAAATTAAATATTCTATTCTTTCTTCTAAAAGATGCATTTCTAATTTATTTATTAAATGTATAAAAAATTTTTCTATGTCTTCTTCTGGAATCATATGGTTCCATATTGCTAATGTTTCAAGAGGTGTCTTCAGTTTTGTTCCTCTATATTTTTCTATTATTTGTGCTGTTGTAATTTTTTTTTTATCACAAATATTAATTAATTCAATAAAAAAATTTAATCCATTAATACTAGATGTTTTAAATAATTTAAATTTTGGTATAATTTTTATTAATTTAGGTTTTTGTAATAATAAACTAATTAACATTCTTATTGTTGTTTTTTTAAAATTATTTAAGGAATTATTATTTAATAATTTTTTTGTATTTTTTTTATTTAAAATTAACTGATATATTTCAAAAAAATTTAAAATTCCTATTTTTTCTCCTATTTTTTTTATTAAATTAATTTGAAATATATAATCTGGAATATTATGAATTAACGATAATGCTAAATTAATAAATTTAGCTTTTCCTTCACAATTTTTAATATCTATTTTATTTATTAGCGTTTTAAAAAAAAATTCTGAAAATGATAAACTTTTATTTATGTGTTCTTCAAATACAAGTTTCCCTTTTTTTTTTATTAAACTATCAGGATCTTCCCCATCGGGAAGTAATAAAAATTTTATTTGTTTTCCATATACCATATGAGATAAACTAATTTTTAATGAATTCCAGTTAGCTTCTCTTCCCGCATTATCTCCATCATAACAATAAATTATTTTATTAGTCATTTGAAATAATTTTTTTATATGTTCATTTGTAATTGATATTCCTAAAATTGCCACTACATATTTTATATTACATTGAAATAAACTTATAACATCAGTATATCCCTCTACAACTAAAATTTTTTCTAATAAAATAGATTTTTTCCTTATTTCATATAAACCATATAACTCATTTCTTTTATGGAAAAAAACATTATCAGGTGAATTTAAATATTTTGGTTCTTTATTTTCTAAAGATCTACCACCAAAACCAATAATTTGACCTTGTATATTTTTAATAGGAAATATTATACGATTATAAAAAATATCATAATAATTATTATTTATTTTACTATAAACTAACATTTTTAAATCTTTAATTAAAAAATTTTTTTTTTTTTATTATTACATATTAAATAAATAAAATTTTTATAAGAAAATCCAATAGAAAAATAATCTAAGATTTTTTTATTAAAACCACGATTTAATAAATAATGATAAGCTTTTTTTCCTAGAGAAGAATTAACTAAAAAATTTTTATAAAAATTACTAATGTCAAACATTAAATTATATATATATTTTTTTTTATTTATAATATCTAAATAATTTTTACTATTATTTTCTTGAGGAATTATTAATCCAAAAAAATTTGATATTAATTTAATACTTTCAATAAAATTAATATTATCATATTTCATGATAAAATCAATTATATTACCATGCACCCCACAACCAAAACAATGATATAATTGCTTTTCTTCACTTACAACAAATGAAGGATGTTTTTCCAAATGAAACGGACAAATACCAAAAAAATTTTTACCTCTTTTTTTTAATTTTATTCTATTTTGTATTAAAAATATAATATTACATTTATGAAGTAAATCATTTATATATGTATGTGGAATATATGTTATCATCGATAAAATATCTATCTTAAATTCATAAAAAATTATTTATATTTAAAATAATTTAAAATTTTTTAATATAAACGAATTCTTTTTAAATTTTCTCTTGTTATTTTTTTAGCATGCCTTTTAGCAGCTGATGCTTTAGCTCTTTTTCTTTCTGTTGTAGGTTTTTCATAAAATTCTCTACGTCTAACTTCAGATAAAATACCTGCTTTTTCACAAGAACGTTTAAATCTTCTTAAAACTAAATCAAATGGTTCATTTTCACGAACTTTAATTACTGGCATTGTCTAATTTCTCTATTATTAATATAAAATTACTAATAATAAATTATATCATATTTTATATAATATACTATACAAATTATTTTTTATTAATTATATTAATTTATATTTACTCAAATTTTTATAAGAAAATGTTAATAATGGGAATAGAAACATCATGTGATGATACAGCTATATCTATTTATGACAGTATATATGGATTATTATCTAATAATGTTTATAGTCAAAAAATACATACAAAATATGGAGGAATTGTTCCTGAATTAGCTGCAAGACAACATTTAAAAAAAATTATTCCATTAATTAAAAAAACATTATTCATTAATAAAAAAAAAATAAATGATATTGATGGAATTGCTTATACTGCAGGTCCAGGATTAATTAATTCTTTAATGATAGGTGCTATTGTTGCACATACATTAGGATTTTCTTTAAAAATACCAGTTCTTCCTATTAATCATATTGAAGGGCATTTATTATCAATAATGTTAGAAAAAAAACACCCAAATTTTCCTTTCATTGTTTTAATAGCTTCAGGAGGTAATACACAATTAATTTATGCTTATAAATTTGGAAAATATAAAATATTAGGAAATAATATTGATGATGCAGCTGGAGAAGCTTTAGATAAAATAGCAATTATTTTAGGTTTAAAATTTCCTGGAGGAAAAAATTTATCTAAAATTGCTCAATTTGGAATCTCAAAACGTTTTATTTTTCCTAGACCAATGATAAAAAATAAGAATAATTTGAATTTTAGTTTTTCTGGATTAAAAACGTTTGCTAAAAATTTTATAAAAAAACATAAATTTTTAGATTTTCAAACAAAAGCAGACATTGCATGTGCATTTGAAGATGCTCTTGTAGATACTCTTTTTATTAAAAGTTTATTGGCTTTAAAAAAATATAATATAAGTAAATTAGTAATTGCTGGAGGAGTTAGTGCTAATAAAAAATTAAGAAAATATTTAACTAAAAAATTAAAAAAAAATAATATACAATTATTTTATAATACTAATAAATTATGTACTGATAATGCAGCTATGATAGCATATATTGGTATGAAAAAATTTAATCAAAAAAATAAATATAAATTATATGATATTTTTATTAATTCAAAATTATTATTAAATAATGATAAATAATTTAATAAAATTATATAAAAATAAAGAAAATATTTTCATTAAGTAAATTTTTATTATGATACAATTAAAATATTCTACAATTATTTTATTAAGTATAGTTGAAGGATTAACTGAGTTTTTACCTATATCATCTACAGGACATATGATTATATTTAATCATATATTTAATATAATTGAAAATGAAAAAATAAAAATTTTTGAAATAATAGTACAATTAGGATCTATAATCTCAGTCTGTATTATTTTTTGGTCAAGAATAATAAAAATTATAAAAAATTCACTATCATATGATATTTTTTATAAAAAAAAAATAACATTATTACACATAATAATATGTATATTGCCAATAATTATTCTTGGATTATTATTTTATAATAAAATTAAACTTTTTATGAATATAATTACAGTTTTTTATGGATTAATATTTGGTAGTATATTACTATATTTATCTGAAGTATTTAAACCAAACATATCTAATATTAATAATATTAATTCTTTAACATATACTCAAGCATGTTTAATTGGATTATTTCAATGTTTATCATTGTTTCCTGGAATATCTAGATCTGGTTCTACTTTATCAATTAGTTTATTATTAGGAATAAATCGTTTAGTATCATCAGAATTTTGTTTTATTATAGCAGTACCTATAGTTTTTGGTGCTAGTTTTTTAGAATTATATAAAAATTTTCATATATTATCTATAGAAGATATTAAGTTTATTTGTTTAGGTTTTATTATATCATTCATTGTTAGTTTAATTACTATTAAATTTTTTTTATATTTTATAAATAATATTTCTTTAAAATGGTTTGCTATATATCGTTTTTTTATAATAATATTTTTATATATAAAATTTATTTAATTTTTTTAGAAGAAATAAATAATTTTAATAATTTTAATCTACGTTTATTTATAATATTAGCAATATCTAATCCTTTAATACCATTTTTTATTATATCTTTATTATTAATTTTAAATATATGTTTATATATATCAATAAAATATTTTCCTTGTTTATAACAAACAGAATCTAATGTAGCTCTTCCTCTAGCATCAGATTCACTAATTAATGCAATTTGTTTAACTCTATAAGGTTTTCTCCATGCGTCAATAATATTATATATATTAAGTATATTTTCTGCCTTTTGATTATAAATATCATGTATTATATCATGTACTTTAGCAGATATAATAGCTAAATCACGAATATTATTTGGTATTTTTAATCTTTTACATAATCCTTGTATTAAAGGAATACCAGCAATACCATGTCCATAATGTCTAGGCCATAATTTTTTAGGAGTAATTCCTTTTCCTAAATCATGACATAAAGCAGCAAATCTTACTTCTAAATCAGAAGTTAATTTAGATGCAATAGATAATGTCATCATAGTATGAATTCCAGTATCTATTTCAGGATGCCATTTAGCAGGAGCTGGAATTCCATATAATTTATCAATTTCTGGAAAAAGTATGGATAATGCACCACATTTTTTTAATGTTATAAAAAATATATGAGGATTTAATCCTTTAAGAGCATTTTCGGTTTCTTTCCAAATTCTTTCTGGTTTTAAATAAGATAATTCTCCAGAATCACTCATTATTTTCATTAATTTTAATGTATGTTTATCTATTTTAAAATTTAAATGTGCTAATTTAGCAGCAAACCTAGCTACTCTTAATACTCTTAAAGGATCATCTTTAAAAGAATTAGAAACATGTTTAAGAATTTTATTATGAATATCTTGTATTCCATTATATGGGTCATAAAATTTTCCTGATTGATCTTGAGCAATAGCATTAATTGTAAGATCTCTACGTAATAAATCTTCTTCTAATGTAACATTAGGTGATGAATAATAAATAAATCCTTCATATCCATGACCTGATTTTTTTTCAGTTCTAGCTAAAGCATATTCTTCATGTGTTATTGGATGTAAAAATACAGGAAAATCTTTTCCAACTAACTTAAAACCTAATTTAATCATTAAATCTATATTTGCTCCTACTACTAACCAATCTTTATCTGAAAATTTTAAATTTAAGATAAGATCTCTTATAGCTCCACCTACTAAATAAATTTTCAATTATTATACTCCTTAATTAAATATAATTTATGTTACAATTCGGTTAAAAAATTAATTTTATATATTGCATATTATTTTTATATTAAATCATTATAATAAAACTATTTAATATTATTAATATGATTATAAACTAAGATTATTATAATGGACTATTAAAATGAAATTAATATTACCTGATTTTAATAATACAACAGTTTTAGTAGTAGGTGACGTAATGTTAGATCGTTATTTTTATGGATTAACAAACAAAATGTCATCAGAAGCTGATGTACCAGTAGTAAAAATTACAAATATAAATTATATTCCAGGGGGTGCAGCAAATGTTGCTATGAATATATCTTCAATTGGTGCTAATGTTAAATTATTTGGCTTATTAGGTATAGATAATGCAGCAAATATTATTAAAAAAAAATTAAAAAAAAATAATGTTGATTATAATTTTATTCAAGATATTAACTTTAAAACTATAATTAAAACAAGAGTATTATCTTTAAATAAACAATTAATACGTTTAGACTTTGAAAAAGAATATAAAAATATACATAATAGTAATATTTTATTAGAAAATATTAGAAAAATTATATCTAATATTAATATAATTGTTTTTTCTGATTATAATAAAGGAACTTTATATAATATACAATCTATGATTAAATTAGCAAATTTATCAAAAATACCTGTTATTATTGACCCTAAAGGAGATAATTATGAAAAATATTCAGGAGCTACATTATTAACTCCAAATTTCACTGAATTTGAATCAGTAGTTGGTGAATGTAATTCTGAAAAAAAAATAGTTGATAAAGGTTTGAATTTAATTTCACGTTATAATATAAATTCATTATTAATAACTAGATCAGAACATGGAATGAGTTTAATTCAAAAAAATAAAAAACCTATTCATTTTAAATCTCAAGCATATAAAGTTAATGATGTTACTGGTGCTGGTGATACTGTTATTGGAGTTTTATCTGCATTTTTAGCTCAAGGAAAAATGTCACTTAAAGATTCATGTTTTTTATCTAATATTGCAGCAAGTATAGCAGTGAGTAAATTTGGTACTGCTACTGTTAGTTTTAATGAATTAAAAAGTTTATTACAAAAAAAAATAATAAATAATTAAATTGATATTTAAATCTTTTTAGATTTTCATTTATTATTTATAATAAATATATTAATGTTATTTAAAACGGTAATATATGCATAATATAAATAATCATAATTTACTTGTTTATCAATTTGGTAATTCAATTACTAGAGTGAAAAATGCTATTTTATCTCTTAATAAAGGTAAAGGTGTCTTAATATTAGATAATGAAACACGTGAAAATGAAAGTGATATTGTTTTTTCTGCAGAAAAAATTACTGTACAACAGATAGCTCTAACTATTAGATATGGAAGTGGTATTATTTGTTTATGTATTACTGAAAATTTACGAAAAAAATTAAATTTACCTATGATGGTAAAAAATAATACTAGTTTTTATAAAACAGCTTTTACAGTTACAATTGAAGCAGCTAAAGGTATTACTACTGGTGTATCTGCACAAGATCGATTTACAACTATTAAAACTGCTATAAATATTAATGCAAAACCTAATGATTTAAATCGTCCGGGACATGTATTTCCATTAAGAGCTATTAAAGGAGGAGTTTTAAAAAGAAAAGGACATACAGAAGCTACTATAGATTTATTAAAAATAGCAAAAATGAATCCTACAGGAATATTATGTGAATTAACAAATGAAAATGGTTCAATGGCTCGTACTCAAGATACTATATTATTTGCAAAAAAAAATCATATGCCAGTATTAACTGTAGAAGATATAATTAATTTTAGAATTAAATATGATCTTTATTTTTAAACATAATATTTATCGGCGAGAGAGGATTTGAACCTCCGACCCACTGGTCCCAAACCAGTTGCGCTACCAAACTGCGCTACTCGCCGTTAATTATATGTATATAAAAAACATTGTATTTTTTTATATATGGTATGGGTGGCTAATGGGATTTGAACCCATGACAACTGGAACCACAATCCAGCGCTCTACCAACTGAGCTATAGCCACCATAATAAAAAATTTTATAATTAAAAATGTAAAAAATAATTTTGCACCCGACAGGAATTGAACCTGAATCCTCTGCTTTCGGAAAACAGTGCTCTATCCTACTGAGCTACGGGTGCTATAAATATTACTTACCTACATAATTAATATTACAAATTCATAACTTCAATGTCTAGTAATTTTATTAATAATATCAAAAAAATAATTTTTAATAAATAAAATATTTTTAAAAATAAAAATCTTAGATTTTATCTGTATAATATTTTTTACTTTTATTAATATAATAATTATTTGAACTGTTATAAATAATAAATTAATAAAATTTTAGTTTATGATCTTTTCATCATATCAAAAAATTCATCATTTGTTTTGGTCATTGATAATTTATTTATAAGAAATTCCATAGCATCAATTTCACTCATTGGATGAATAATTTTTCTTAAAATCCACATTTTTTGGAGATCTTCTTGAGAACTTAATAATTCTTCTTTTCTAGTACCAGATCGATTATAATCAATAGCAGGAAAAACTCTTTTTTCAGCTATTTTACGTGATAAATGTAATTCCATATTACCTGTTCCTTTAAATTCTTCATAAATTACATCATCCATTTTAGATCCAGTATCAATCAACGCTGTTGCTATTATAGTTAAACTACCACCTTCTTCAACATTTCTTGCAGCTCCAAAAAAACGTTTAGGACGATGTAAAGCATTAGCATCAACACCACCTGTTAATACTTTTCCTGAAGCAGGAGCAATGGTATTATAAGCTCTAGCTAAACGAGTCATTGAATCTAATAAAATTACAACATCTTTTTTATGTTCAACTAATCTTTTAGCTTTTTCAATAACCATTTCAGATACCTGAACATGTCTAGATGCAGGTTCATCGAAAGTTGATGCAATAACTTCTCCTTTAACTAATCTTTGCATTTCAGTAACTTCTTCAGGACGTTCATCAATTAATAAAACTATTAATACGCATTCTGAATGATTATAAGCTATACTTTGTGCTATGTTTTGTAATAACATAGTTTTTCCTGCTTTAGGAGGAGCTACAATTAAACCTCTTTGTCCTCTTCCTATAGGTGACGCTAAATCTAAAACACGAGCTGTTAAATCTTCTGTAGATCCATTTCCTCTTTCCATACTTAAACGAGAATTAGTATGTAATGGAGTTAAATTTTCAAAAAGAATTTTACTACGAGAACTTTCAGGTTTATCATAATTTACTTCATTAACTTTTAATAAAGCAAAATATCTTTCTCCTTCTTTTGGAGGTCTTATTTTACCTGAAATTGTATCTCCTGTACGTAAATTAAAACGTCTAATTTGACTTGGAGATACATATATATCATCTGGTCCTGCTAAATAAGAACTATCAGATGAACGTAAAAATCCAAAGCCATCTTGTAATATTTCTAATACTCCATCACCAAAAATATCTTCTCCAATTTTGGAATGTTGTTTTAATATAGCAAAAATAATATCTTGTTTACGCATTCTAGCTAAATTTTCTAAATCATTTTTTTTTGCTAAATTAAGTAAATCTGATATTAATTTATTTTTTAATTCGGTAAGATTCATAATGGTGAGGTCTTAATCTTTGAATAAAACTGGAACATTTCTTTTGAAATGATATTTTAAATTAATTTTTATATATTATATTTATTATATTTATAAAAATTTTAATAAAATATTATATAATTGTTATGTAAATAATATACTATTATATAAATTAAAAAAATAAATATTTATAATTAAATATCATAATTAAAATTCTCCTATAATTTATATAAATAAACAAGTTTTAATAAAATTAAATATACTAATTCTTTATAAAATAAAATTTATTATTTTAGATGTTTATCTAAAAATTTTATTAATTGAATTTTATTAATTGAACCAGTAGTTTTATCTATTATAATACCATTATTAAATAATATGATTGTTGGTATACTTCGAATATCATATTTTTGAGCAATTTCTGGATATTCATCAATATTTAATTTAGCAAAAAATAATTTTTTACTGTATGAATCAAAAATATCTTCTAAAACTAAAGAAAACATTTTACATGGATTACACCATTCTGCCCAAAAATCAACTAAAATAAAACTATTAATATTAATTTTTGTTTTAAAATTTATATCAGTTAAATAAATAATAGTTGAATTATTCATAAAATGTATTAATATCCTTTTATTATATTTATATAAAATTAAATAAAATTATAGTAACAAATAATTTTATTTTAAATAAATATTGTTTATGATTATATAATGAATTTAACAAATATACAAATTTAATTATACAGTATTTTTATATAAAATTTTTATATCAAGAATAATTAATATTATTTAAAAAATTTTTTAATGTTTTATTTTTAATTGCTTTATCTTTAATATTATCTAAATATTTTATTTTTTTTTTATTCCACCCCCAATTTTTTACTAAAATACTTATTATATAATGTTTCCAATTATAAATATTTTTATTTATTGATAATTTTTCATGTGTTTTAATATAAAAACATTGTCTAATTAAATCTAATCTTTGAAAATCACCTATGTTATTTAAATAAACTGTAATTTTTTTTAACATCATACAATATGGATCTAATCCAAACGAAATAATATTTCCATTATGTAAACATTTTTTAAAATCAGTAGATAATAATTTTATATTAGGATATTCATATAAATAACTTTCTAATAATAAAATTTTTAATATTGTTTTACAAGGATATAAATTAATTTTATTATAAAAATGCCATAAAATAGAATTAAAACATTCATTAATAGAAATATTTTTTAATTCTCCTAAATCTAACCATTCATTTTTTATTAATATTCTTTTTTTATATAATAAATTAACATAATCATCATAATAATTTTTTTTATTAGTTGGAATAATATTCCATATTATGGGTTTTCCAGCCATACAAACAGCTGTTCTATAAAATTCATCTAATAATATATAATTAATATTATTAATATTATTAAAAAATGATTTTTGTATTAAAATATTATTTGTACGAAAATAATTTTCATTTATTAAAAAAAAATTAACTTGTACTCCTATTAAATTACACCATTTTTTTAAAAGAGAAAATTTTTTTTTTAAAAATAAACATTTTTTTTTACTTAACCATATTTGTCGAAACACCCAAATATCAAAATCAGAATTTTGATTCTGACAAATAGATGATGTACTACCCATAGAATATATTCCTGTAATTGGATTATTATATTTAGAATATTTTTTTTTAAAAAAAATGTTATTATTAAATGTTAATAAAGATAAATATTTTGTACTAGGATAAAAATTATCTATTCCATGTGGAACATCATCTGAAATATATCCTGGAATTAATGGATGATTATAATGTAATAATATAGGTAATAAAATATATATTTTTTTACAAATATAATTCATTGAGTTTATAGCTCGATAAATTCTTAACCGATTTAATATATTTATTCGTTCTATAATTTTTTTTATACAAAAATAAAAATCTTTTTTCATAAAAATATCTATAGTAAATAAAAATATTATTAATTAAATTAAATATCTATTAATTTATATATAATATATTTTAATTGAAAAAATTATATTTTAATTATATTATATTTTTTATAAAATTAATATTTAAATATGTTTTATAAAAATATTTATAATAAAAATATGTTTTTAATTAATAATAAATAATTAATCTTAGATTAATATTTTAATATTTATATGATAAAAAATATATTTTAAATAAAGTTAACATATATTTTTTCAGATATATTAAGTAATAAAAATTAATATTTTAAATAAATATAAAAAATCTAATAAAAAAATAATGTTTTTAAATAAGTAATTTATCTAAATAAACATATTAATGAATTATTATAAATTAATAATAATTATATTCATATATTAAATAATAGAATAAAAAGCTAGTATAAAGAAAATTTATTTATATATTTTAAGTAAATAAATTTTAAAAATTTTTAAAAATATATTTTCTTTATATTTTAATGTTTAATCATTCAAAAATAATTTAAATTAATATTGGAATTAAAATGAAAAAAAAAAATAAAATTTTATCTTCTTTAAATATTTTATCTATTGCAGGAGTTTCTCCATATGAAATAGAACCAAAAGAAGAATATATGAATAAAAAACAATTATTACACTTTAAAAAAATATTACAATCTTGGCGTGAACAATTAATAAATAAAGATAATCATAATATTTCTTATATACAAGATGAAGTATCAAAATTTCCTGATCCAATAGATAGAGCTACACAAGAAGAAGAATTTAATTTTGAATTAAGAAATAGAGATAGAGAAAGAAAATTAATAAAAAAAATTGAAATGACTTTAATAAAAATTAAAAAAAATAATTTTGGTTATTGTCAATCTTGTGATATAGAAATTGGTCTAAAAAGATTAGAAGCTCGTCCTACTGCAAATTTATGTATTGATTGTAAAACATTAGCTGAAATACGTGAAAAACAAATAGCAGGATAAGAAGAAAATAATTTATAGATACATATATGTAATCTACAAATTATTTATTTAATTTATATTAAATATAATATTTTTAAAAAAATATTTCTTTACCATTTTTTATGAAAAACCAAGATAATGAGTATAATATAATTATACCAAATATTAAAATTAAAATAGTAATTAATAAAGAATTATAATGAATACCTAAAAAACTATAACGAAATCCAGAAATAATATAATAAATTGGATTAATTTTTAATATTTTTTTCCAAAATGATGGTAATAAAGAAGTTGAATAAAAAACTCCTCCTAAATAAGTTAAAGGAGTTAAGAAAAATGTAGGAATTAAACTTATATCATCAAAATCTTTAGCAAAAATAGCATTTAATAGACCAGCTAAAGAAAATAATATAGCAGTTAAAATAGTTATAAAAATAAAAAAATACCAAGAATATATATGTAAAGGTACAAAAAATGTTGATATTAAAGTAACTAATATACAAATAGTAATACTACGTGCTATACCTCCACCAATATAACCAATAATAATAATATGAATTGGTACAGGAGCAATTAATAATTCTTCAATATTATGTTGAAATTTTGATCTAAAAAATGATGAAGCAACATTGGAATATGCATTATTAATAATATTCATCATAATTAATCCTGGTATTATAAATTGTATATAACTAAACCCTAAAATATTTTTTATTTGTAATCCAATAATGTTACCAAATATTATAAAATATAATGTTATTGTTATAATAGGAGGTATTATAGTTTGTATCCAAATACGAATAAAACGATCTATTTCTTTTTTCCATATAGTTTTTAATGCAATTAAATAACAATTAATCATACATATATCCTTATAATTTTATTTAATACAATCTAAAAATAATTTTTCAAGTCTATTATATTTATTATTAATACTTATAATTTTAATATTTTGTTTCGTTAATTGTTCAAAAATATTATTTAATACTTGTTCTTTTAATACTTCTATTTCTAAAATATTATTATCAATTAATTTATATTTAAATTCTTTAAGAATAGGAATAATTTTATTATCAGAATTATAATTTAATATTAATGTTTCATATTTTAATTGAGATAATAATTTTTTTATAGAAAAATTTTTTATTAATATACCTTTATTCATAATACCTATATTACGACATAATATTTCAGCTTCTTCTAAATAATGAGTAGTTAAAATTATTGTAATACCTTTTTTATAATTTAAATCTTTTAAAAAAGACCATATATTATGTCTTAATTCAATATCAATTCCAACCGTTGGTTCATCTAAAATTAATAGTTTTGGATCATGAATAAGAGATTTTATTATCATTAAACGTCTTTTCATTCCTCCTGATAATATTTGAGCTTTGTTATTTCTTTGTTTCCATAAATTTAATTTATTAAGATATTTTTCAATTTTTATTAAAGCATATTTTTTTCTTATTCCGTAATAACCTGCCTGATTGATTAATATTTGGATAACAGTTTCAAATGGATTAAAATTAAATTCTTGAGGTACTAATCCTATTAATTTTTTAACTTGAAATGTATTTTTTATTAAATCATAATTAAATATATTAATCTTACCTGAAGATTTATTTATTAATGAACTAATAATTTTTATAACAGTTGTTTTTCCCGCACCATTAGGTCCAAGTAAAGCATAAAAATCACCTTTTTTAATATTTAAATTAAAATTTTTTAATGCTTGAATTTTATTTGAATAAATTTTAGATAAATTATTAATTTTTAATGCATATAATGACATTATATTTATAACTCTTAATTAAATTTTATATAAATTGAAAATTTAAAACGATATGTTATATTTTATATAATAAAACATATCGTTTATAAAAAATTATATTTCTTTTTTTAAAAATAAATTTTGTACCTTATCCCAATTTAATACATTCCAAAAAGCTTTAATATATAAAGATCTTTGATTTTGATATTTTAAATAATATGCATGTTCCCATAAATCTAAAGCTATAATAGGATAACCAAAAAACCCATTAATATTTTTACCCATTAATGGATGATATTGATTTTGAGTAGTAACTATACTTAAAATATTATTTCTTTTTATTAACCAAACCCATCCTGATCCAAAAAAATTTATAGCTATTTTTTCAAATTTCTTTTGAAATTGTTTGAAACTACCAAAAGATTTTACTATAGCATCTTTTATAATATCATTAGGTTGAGTATTTTTTTTTAAAATTTTCCAAAAAAAACTATGGTTTGCATGACCTCCTGCATTATTACGTAAAAAATTTCTTTGTATAGTTGATAATGGAATAACATCTATCATAGACAATAATTCATTTATTGAAATATCTTTTAAATCAATTTTATTAAGAATTAAATTAGTATTATTTACATAATTTTGATGATGTTTTGTATGATGAATTTCCATTGTTTCTTTATCAAAGAATGGTTCTAATGCAGAATAATTATACGATAAAGATGGTAATTTATAAACCATATAAATAATTCCTTTATAAAATATATTATTTAAAAATAATTATTTGTTTTAAATTTTTTTAATATTAATGTAGTATTAGGCATAATTCCATGCCATAAAAAAAATGAATAAGCTGCTTGTTCTATTAACATACCTAAACCATCAGATATTTTTTTTGCCCCATGATATAAACACCAATCTAAAAATGGTGTAATTTTATTACTATAAAATAAATCATAACAAAAAACATTAGAATGAATAATACTAGAAGAAATATTTGGAATAACACCTTTAATACTACTAGATGTTGCATTTATTATTAAATCATAATTTATTTTTTTATTATTAATATCCTCTATTTTAATAATATTAATATTTTTTTTATTATTAAAATATTTTAAAAGATGACAAGATTTTTTATAAGTACGATTAGTTATCATAATTGTACAACCAAAATTAATAAGAGGATATATAATTCCTTGAGCAGCTCCTCCAGCACCTATTAATAATATATTACTATTTTTATAAATAAAATTAATTCTTTTTAAATCTTTTAATAAACCAATACCATCAGTATTATCTCCTAATATTTGATTTTTTTTAGTAATTTTTAACGTATTAACTACACCACTATTAATTCCCCTTTGTGTTAATAAATCACATATATTATACGCCATTTTTTTAAATGGAACAGTAATATTAGCTCCTAAACCACCATTTTTAAAAAAATGATTAATTACATTATTAAAATTATTAATGGGAACATATATTTTTTCATATTGTTGTACAATATTTAATTGATTAGCAAATAATTTATGTATTATAGGAGATTTACTATGTTTTATAGGATTGCCAAAAATAGCAAATATTTTCATATTTATATTACTTCTTCTTGTTCTATCCTTTACGAATAATTTTATTTGTTAGACTATCTCTAATTTCAGATGGTTTTTTATATCCTCCAGTAGTACCATTTAAAATTAATATTTTTTTTTTAAAATAATAGTTAATTTCATGAGGATATAAACATGGTTTATAACCAGTTATGTTTGCACTAGTAGAAATAATTGGTTTACCATAAAAATAACATAACTTATTAATAGGATAATAATTAGTTATACGAATGGCTATTGAATTAAAATTCCCAGTTAACCAATAAGGAGTTTTTAATGATACAGGTATAGTCCATGTTATAAATTTTGAACATGTTGATAAAATCATATTAATTTGTTTTAAAGATAATTTTGTTTCATCTATATAAGATAATATTTGTTTGTAATTTGAAGCAAGTAAAATAAATCCTTTATTAACATTTCGTTTTTTAATAGATAATAATTTATATACTGCATTTTTATTATCAGGATCACACCCTAAACCGAATGAAGATTCAGTCGGATAAGCAATTATTTTACCTGATTTTAATGCATTAATAAATATATTAAGATTCATAAGTTAATTAAATTTATAAATTATAATTAATAATTATATACAATTATTAATTGTATAAAATTTCATTTTATCATATAATTATCTTTTAATAAAAAACATATTTATAAAATAAGTAAAATAAATTCAAAATAAAATAATTAAATAATTTTTTATATAAGATTATTATGCCAATATTAAAATTATTATATTTTCCAAATGATGAATTACGTATTATAGCTAAACCCGTAAAAACAATAGATAATAAAATAAAATTATTAATTAATAATATGATTCAAATTATGTATAAAAAAGGAGGTATAGGATTAGCAGCAACACAATTAGGAATACATAAACGTATTATAATAATAGATTTATCAAATAAAAAAAATAGTCCCTTAATTTTTATTAACCCAAAATTAACTATACAAAATAAAATTAAAATTAGTAATGAAGAAGGATGTTTATCTATTCCTAAACAAAAATATTCTATTTATAGATATAAAACAATAAAAGTAAAAGCAAAAAATTTAGTTAATAAAAACTTTGAAATAGAAGCTAATGATTTACTATCTTATTGTTTACAACATGAAATTGATCATTTAAATGGAATTTTATTCATTGATTATTTATCAAATTTTAAATATCAAAGAATATATCAAAAAATGGAAAAATTATATCAAAAGAAAATACGTTATAAAAAAAATACAATTACATTATAATTTTAATGAATAAAAATGAAAATTATTTTTATGGGTACATCTAATTTTGCTGTTTTTCATTTAAAAGAATTATTAAAATATTATCAAATAGTTTGTGTTATTACTAAACCAGATAGTTATTCTAATAGAGGACATAAATTAACTTTTAATCCAATTAAAAATTTTCTTTTAAAATATAAAATTAATATTTTACAACCTTTATCCTTAAATACTAAAGATTTTCTTAATAAAATATTAAAATATCATTTTGATATAATTATTGTAGTAGATTACGGATTATTAATACCTTCTACTATTTTAAAAATACCAAAATTAGGATGTATTAATGTACATGCATCATTATTACCTAGATGGAGGGGTGCGGCTCCAATACAAAGAGCATTATATGAAAATGACTCTAAAACTGGAATTAGTATTATTAAAATGAATAATTTTTTAGATAAAGGAGATATCATATATCAAAAAAAATGTAATATTAATTCAAATGATACATATGGTACTTTATACAAAAAATTATCCATATTAGGTATAAAAAGCCTTTTATATGTTTTAAATATATTTATTTGTAAAAAACATATAAAATTAAAACCTCAAAATGAATATAATATTCAAGCAACATATGCTAATAAAATTTTAAAAAAAGAAAGTAAAATAAATTGGTATTTACCAGCAAAAAAAATTGAGTGTATGATTCGTGCTTTTAATCCATATCCAGGAACATATTTTTTTTTAAATAATGAAAGATTTAAAATATGGCATGCAGAAATAATAAATTATAACATTAATAATAATAATATTATTCCAGGTGAAATATTATTTATCAATGATAATAGTATTAATATAAGTACAATAAATAAAATTTTAAAAATTAAAATAATTCAACCAAGTGGTAGAGTACCAATGAATATTAAAGATTTTTTAAATAATACAAAATATGTTAAACTTTTTTCTAAAGGTAAAATTTTACAATAGTTTAAATAATTATTTATTATTTTCATTAACTATTATCTTTCTTTGCATTAATTCTATATATGACATAGGAGCTTTATCACCATTACGAAATCCACATTTTATTATACGTGTATATCCTCCTAATCTATTTTTAAATCTTGGTGCTATAAAATTAAATAATTTTATTAAATTTTTTTTATTATTTATACGTGTACGAATTAATCTTTTATTAGATACATTATTATTTTTTGCTATTGTTATTAATGGTTCTATTGTTCTTCTTAATTCTTTTGCTTTCACAGTTGTAGTTTTAATAATTTCATATTGTATTAAAGAATTAGTCATGTTTCGTAACATAGATTTACGATGACTACTAGTTCTATTTAAATGACGACCTATTTTACGATGACGCATATAATATTACCTTTAATATTGAAAAAAATTAAAATATAAAAAATTATTACTTATCAATTATAATTGGTGGCCAATTTTTTAAACGCATACCTAATGATAAACCTTTAGAAGCTAAAATATCTTTAATTTCTGTTAAAGATTTTTTTCCTAAATTCGGAGTTTTGAGTAATTCAACTTCAGTACGTTGTACTAAATCACCTATAAATTGTATAGATTCTGTTTTTAAACAATTAGCAGATCTTACAGTTAATTCTAAATCATCTACAGGACGTAATAAAATAGGATCAAATTCAGGTTTTTCTTCTTTAACTTCTTGTTGATGTATATCACGTAAATAAACAAAAGCTTCTAATTGTTCTGAAAGAATTGTAGCAGCTTTTCTTATTGCTTCTTCTGGGTCTATAGTACCATTAGTTTCCATTTCTATTATTAATTTATCTAAATCTGTTCTTTGTTCTACTCTTGCAGCTTCAACATTATATATTATTCGTTCAATTGGACTATAACATGCATCGACTAATAGTCGTCCTATTGGACGATTATCATATTCTTCACAATGAATTTTAGTATATGCAGCAACATATCCTCGACCTAATTCAATTTTAATTTTCATATTTATTGAAACATTTTTATCTGTTAAATTACAAATAATATATTCTGGATTAATTAATTCAATATCATTTCCATAATTTAAATCAGCTGCTATAACAGGACCTATTCCTGATTTATTTAAAGTTAAAATCACTTCATTTTTATTACTCTTAACTTTAATAGCTAATTTTTTTAAATTTAATAAAATTTCAATAATATCCTCTTGTACTCCTTCTTTAGTACTATATTCATGTAATATTCCTTCAATTTCTACTTCAGTAACTGCATATCCTGGCATGGAAGATAATAAAATACGTCTTAATGCATTGCCAAGTGTATGTCCAAAACCTCTTTCTAAAGGTTCAAGAGTAACACTAATAGTGTTTTTATTAATTTTTTTAATATCAACTAAACGAGGTTTTAAAAATTCAGTTACAGAGTTATGCATTTATAATCTCTCAATTTTATAAAATTATTTTGAATATAATTCAATTATTAAATGTTCATTAATATCTGATGATAAATCAGAACGTTTTGGAATATATTTAAATATACCTTCCATTTTATTAATATCAACCTCTAACCAATTTGATTTTTCACGTTGGTTATAAAGTTCTATAGCAGCTTTTATTCTTATTTGTTTTTTTGATTTTTCACATATTTTTATTTTATCATTAATATTTAATTGATAAGAAGGTATTGTAACAATACGATTATTAATTTTTATTGATTTATGAGATATAAGCTGTCTTGCTTCTGATCTAGTAACACTAAATCCCATTCTATATAAAATATTATCAAATCTTTTTTCTAATAAACATAATAAATTAAACCCTGTGTTTCCTTTTAATCTTAATGCTTTTTTGTAATAATTACGAAATTGTTTTTCTAATATACCATATATACGACGAACTTTTTGTTTTTCTCTTAATTGAATTCCATAATCGGACAATCTAGATTTTTTCATACCATGTTGTCCAGGAGTTTGTTCTATTTTACATTTTGAATCAATATTGCGAATATTAGATTTTAAAAATAAATCTGTACCTTCTCTTCTACTTAATTTTAATTTAGGTCCTAAATATTTAGCCATTTTAATCTCTTTAATATATTATACTCTTCTTCTTTTTGGAGGACGACAACCATTATGAGGTATTGGTGTAATATCAGTAATATTTGTAATACGAAAACCAGCATTATTTAATGCTCTAATTGTTGATTCTCTTCCTGGACCTGGTCCTTTTACCATAACTTCAAGATTTTTTATACCATAATCTTTTACAAATTCAGCACAACGTTCTGCTGCTACTTGTGCAGCAAATGGTGTTGATTTACGAGAACCTCTAAATCCAGAACCTCCTGCTGTAGCACAACCTAATGAATTTCCTTGTCTATCTGTAATAGTAACGATAGTATTATTAAAAGATGCATGTATATGAGCAATACCATCTATTATTTGTTTTTTAATATTTTTTTTAAATTTAGAAACTTGTTTTTTTTTCATTTTAATATCTCAATAAAATTATTATTTTTTAAAAATTTTACGAAATTTTTTTCTAGTATGTGCATTTGTTTTAGTACGTTGTCCCCTTACTGGTAAACCTTTACGATGTCTTAATCCTCGATAACATCCTAAATCAATTAATCTCTTAATATTTAAATTAATTTCTCTTCTTAAATCTCCCTCTATAGTAAATTTAGATACTTCTTCTCGTAATAAATCTATTTGTTTTTCTGATAATAAACTTACTTTAGTATACTGACTAATATTCATCATTTTACAAATATGTATAGAATGAGAATTTCCAATACCATAAATATATTGTAATGCTATTCTAATATGTTTATTATTAGGAATATTAATTCCGGCTATACGAGCCACATTTACTCCTTTAATTTATAAAAAAATAGTTATATTCTAATTTATATAATATAATTAATAATTATTAAAATTTAACCTTGACGTTGTTTATGTTTAGGATCTTTTTTACAAAAAACACGAATTACCCTATTACGACGAATAATTTTACAATCACGACATAATCTTTTAACAGAAGCACGTACTTTCATAGTATAATACATATCCTTTTTATAAAAATAAATTTTAAATTTAATATTTTATTTTTAAATTTACTATTTTAAATTAATTTTTTTTAACATGGATTCATATTGAGTTGACATAATTAATGTCTGTATTTGAGTTATAAAATCCATAATAACTACCACTACTATTAATAATGATGTACCACCAAAATAAAAAGGAACATTTATTATGTTACGTAAAAATTCAGGTATTAAACATATAAAACTAATATATATTCCTCCTGTTAATGTTAATCTTAAAATAATTTTTTTAATATATTTTGCAGTTTGTTCTCCTGGACGTATACCAGGAATATATGCTCCTGATTTTTTTAAATTATCTGCTGTTTCTTTTGGATTAAATACCAACATAGTATAAAAAAAACAAAAAAACATAATTAGTAAAACATATAATATCATATAAAATATTTGTTTAGGTTGTAAAATAACAGCAATATTTTTAAGCCATTCCCATCCTGTACTACTTCCAAACCAAGATATTATTGTTACAAAAAATAAAATAATGCTAGAAGAAAATATTGCAGGTATTACCCCAGACATATTAATTTTTAATGGTAAATGAGTGGTTTGCTGTTTATATATATTTCTTCCATTATATCTTTTAGCATAATTAACTGTTATTTTTCTTTGGCCTCTTTCCATAAAAACAACAAAAAAAGTAATAATAAATATTATTATTAAAATTATTAATACTATAAAAAAATTTAAATCACCTTCTTTAACTTGTTCTATTGTATGTCCAATAGCAGATGGTAAACTAGAAATAATACCTATAACAATAATCATTGAAATCCCATTACCAATTCCTTTATTTGTAATTTGTTCTCCTAACCACATTAAAAATATAGTTCCTGTAACTAAACTTAACACAGAAATACAAAAAAAGTATAATCCAGGATTTAAAATTAAATTTTGCATTCCTGACATTTTAGGTAATCCTGTTACTATTCCTATAGATTGTATAATTGACAAAACTAATGTAGTATATTTAGTATACATATTAATTTTACGTCTACCAGTCTCCCCTTCTTTTTTTAAAGAAATTAATTTAGGATGAAGAACACTTAATAATTGTAGTATAATAGATGCTGAAATATATGGCATAATTCCTAAAGCTAAAATAGAAGCTCTACTTAAAGCTCCACCAGAAAACATATTAAACATATCAATAATAGTACCATTTTGATTTTTAATTAATTTATTTAATATATTTAAATTTATGCCAGGTATAGGTATAAAAGATCCTATACGAAAAATAATTAAAGCACTAATTAAAAATATGAATCTTTGTTTTAATTCACTAAAACCTTTTTTAGTACTTTGAAAATCTAATTTAGAAAATGGTTTTATCATTGATTTTTTATTCCTCTATTTTTCCACCTAATTTTTCAATAGAAATTTTTGCATTTTTTGTACAACGTAATTTAAAAATTTTTATTGGTATAAAAATTTTTCCAGTATTTATAATTTTAACATATTTAATTTTTTTACTAATAACTTTAAATCGTTTTAAAGTATTTAAATCAATAATATCACTTTTAATTTTATTTAAATCACTTAATTTAATTTCTTTATAAAAAATTTTTTTACGTGATTGAAAACCAAATTTTGGTAATCTTCTATGTAAAGGGGTTTGTCCTCCTTCAAAAGACTTATTTATTTTACAACCAGAACGAGATTTTTGACCTTTATGACCTCTACCACTAGTTTTTCCTAATCCAGAACCTATACCACGTCCTAAACGTTTTTTATAACTTTTAGAACCTAAAGAAGGAGATAAAGTATTTAAATACATTTTAATTACCTATTTTAAGCATATAAAAAATTTTTTTAATCATACCAAGAATTATAGGGGTTTTTTTTTTTATTACTGTATGTCCAATATGTTTTAGTCCTAAACTAGTTAAAATTGCTTTATGTTTTGGTATTCTTCCTATGGAACTTTTAATTTGTGTAATTTTAATATTTTCTAACATTTTTCATATTCCTTTCTATTTCTTCTATAGATTTATCTCTTTTAGCTGCAATCATTTTTAATGATTTCATACTAGATAAACCTTTTATAGTAGCTTTAACTATATTAATTGGATTAGTAGAACCATAAGCTTTAGCTAGAACATTATAAATACCAGTAACTTCTAATACAGCTCTCATAGCTCCTCCAGCTATAATTCCTGTTCCTTCATGTGCTGGTCTCATAAATATATAAGAACCTGTATGATTTCCTTTAACAGGATATTGTAATGTATTATTATTTAATACTATATTAATCATATTTTTTCTTGCTTTTTCCATCGCTTTTTGTATTGCACTAGGAACTTCTCTAGATTTTCCGTATCCAAAACCAACACGACCTTTACCGTTACCAACAACAGTTAACGCTGTAAATGAAAATATTCGACCTCCTTTAACAGTTTTAGATACTCTATTTACAGAAATAAGTTTTTCTTTTAATTCATTATTTTGATTTTTATTATCATAAATAGGCATTATCATTCCTTTAAAATTAAACAATTAAAATTGGAGACCTAAATTGCGAGCAGCATTTGCTAATGCTTTAATACGACCATGATATTTAAATCCTGAACGATCAAATGAAACATTCATAATACCTTTATTAATTGATCTTTTGGCAATTTTTTTTCCTATTATAATAGCAGCTTCTATATTACCCGTATACGCTAATTTTTTTTTGATATTTTTTTCTAAAGTAGATGCTGTTATTAAAACTTTATTTTGAGGAGATATTATTTGAGCATAGATATGACGTGAAGTACGATGTATAACTAAACGTGTAGCTTTTAATTTATAAAAAATTTTTCGTGATTTAGTTATTCTTCTAATACGAATATTTTTTTTTTTATTCATAATATTTAATTTATTTCTCCTTATTTTTTCTTTATTTCTTTGATTTTTATTTTTTCATAACTATATCTAATACCTTTTCCTTTATAAGGTTCAGGAACTCTATAAGATCTAATATCAGCAGCTACTTGACCTAATAATTGTTTATCTGATCCTTTTAAAATAATTTCATTTTGATTAATACAATTTGCTGTTATTCCTTTAGGCAAAGTATAGTAAATTGAATGAGAATATCCTAACATTAAATCTAAAATGTTTTTATTAATAGAAACTTTATATCCTATACCAAATAAAATAAGTTTTTTAGAAAAACCTTGAGTTACTCCTATAATCATAGAATTTAATATAGATCTTGAAGTTCCGGCATATGACCAAGAATTATTATTATTTATTTTAGGTATAAATAATAATTGTTTATTATGTATTTTAATATTTATTAATGAATTAATTATATTTTTTAATATACCGTTTTCTCCTTGAACAATTATTTGTTGTTTATTTATAATTATTTTTACATTTTCAGGAATACAAATAGGATTTTTAGCTATTCGAGACATTTTAATACCTTATTTAATTATTTATGAAATATAACAAATTATTTCTCCACCTATTCCATAATTACGTGCATTATAATCCGTCATTATTCCTTTTGATGTAGAAATAATAGCAATACCTAATCCAGCCATAACCTGAGGTAAATTATTTTTTCTTTGGTAAATTCTTAATCCAGGACGACTTACACATTGTATTTTTTCTATAACAGCTTTACCTTTAAAATATTTTAAATAAATTTCTAACTTAGAAATATTATTCTTTATAATTTTATAATTTTTTATATATCCTTCATTTTTTAAAACAATTGCAATTGATTGTTTAATTTTTGAATATTGCATTATAATTTTTAGTTTTTTTGATAATTGACCATTACGAATTCTTGTTAACATATCAGCAATAGGATTTTGTATACTCATATTTTATAACCTATAATATATTTTAAAATAATATTTTATTACCAACTAGCTTTTTTTAATCCAGGTATTTCTCCCTTCATTGCAGATTCACGTACTTTAATTCTACTTAATCCAAATTTTCTTAAGAAAGCATGTGGTCTTCCTGTTTGTTTACATCTATTTCGTTGTCTAGAAATACTAGAATCTCTTGGTAAAGATTGTAATTTAAAAATTGCATCCCAACGAATTTTATCTGATACTTTTGTGTCAGATATTATTTGTTTAAGTTTTTTTCTTTTTATAAAAAATTTTTTTGCTAATTTTATTCTTTTAATTTCACGAGCTTTTATAGATTCTTTTGCCATAATTAAAAATCCTTAATTTCGAAATGGAAAATTTAATGCATGAAGTAAAGCATAACCTTCTTTATTAGAATGAGCGGTAGTAGTTATAGAAATATCTAAACCACGAATATAATCAATTTTATCAAAGTTGATTTCAGGAAAAATAATTTGTTCTTTTATTCCTATATTATAATTACCATAACTATCAAATGATTTTTTAGATAATCCTCTAAAATCTCTAATTCTAGGTATTGCAATAAATAATAAACGTTCAAAAAAATACCACATTCTTTTACCACGTAAAGTAACTTTACATCCTATAGGATAACCTTGTCTAATTTTAAATCCTGATATTGATTTATGAACTTTAGTAATTAAAGGTTTTTGTCCGCTAATAACAGTTAAATCATTTATCGCATTATCTAAATGTTTTTTATCAGAAATAGCTTTTCCTACACCCATATTTAAAGTAATTTTACTTATACGAGGAACTTGCATAATAGAGTAGTATTTAAAACTATATATTAATTTTTTTACTATTTCATTTTTATAGTAATTATATAATTTTGACATAATATATATTACCTATTTATTAAATAATTTCATTATTAGATTTTAAAAAACGTAATTTTTTACCTTTTACTATTTTAAATCCTATACGATCAGGTTTTCCAGTTTTAGTATTTAATATAGCTATGTTAGAAATATGAATAAAATTTTCTTTTTCTATTATTCCTCCTACATTAGAATTAGAAGGATTAGGTTTTATATGTTTTTTTATTAAATTTATACCTTCTATTATTACTAAATTAGAATTTAAAAAATATTTTATCTTTCCTTTTTTACCTTTATCTTTTCCTTTTAAAATAATCACTTCATCATTACAACGTATTTTAGAGGCCATAATTTTTTATTATCCTATTTAAATTACTTCTGGAGCTAATGAAATGATTTTCATAAATTTTTCATTTCTTAATTCTCTAGTAACAGGACCAAAAACTCTGGTTCCTATTAATTGCTCATTAGTATCATTTAATAATACACATGCATTATTATCAAAACGAATAACTGAACCGTCAAGACGACGTATTCCTTTTTTAGTTCTTACTATAACAGCTTTTAATACATCACCTTTTTTTACTTTTCCTTTTGGAATAGCTTCTTTTATAGTAATTTTAACTATATCACCAATATTAGCATAACGACGACGTGAACCTCCTAATACTTTTATACACATTACACTACGAGCTCCTGAATTATCTGCAACACTTAATATAGTATGTTCTTGTATCATAATTTTAATTATCTCTTTATTAAAACAATACATTTTTTATTAACAATTATAAAAATTAATTAATTTATTAAAATTTATAAAAAAATATTTTATATTATTAATTTTTTAATAATATTTACTAATGTCCAAGATTTAGTTTTTGATAAAGGTCTACATTCTTTTATTTCAACAAAATCTCCTATATTACATTTATTTTTTTCATCATGAACATGTAATTTTGTTGTTCTTTTTATAAATTTTCCATAAATTGGATGTTTTATAAATCTATTAATATGTACGACAATAGATTTATTCATTTTATTACTTACTACTTTTCCTTTTAAAATTTTAATTTTATTTTGCATTATTTATTATCTTTTTTGTGATAAAATAGTTTTAATTCTTGCTATATTTTTTTTAGATTTTTTTAATAAATGAGTTTGTTTAAGATTACCTGATTTTAATTGTATTTTTAAATTAAATTGTTCTTTAAATAAATCAAGTAATTCTTTTTTTAATTCTTGATTATTTTTTTTTAATAATATTTTTATATTCATAATATTTTTATTATATTTTTTTTATTTAAAAAAATAGTTTTTACTGGTAATTTTGCTGATCCTAATTTAAAAGCTTCTCGAGCTAATTTTTCTGATATACCATCTATTTCATACAATATTCTTCCTGGTTGTACTAATGCTACCCAATATTCAACATTTCCTTTACCTTTACCCATACGAACTTCTAATGGTTTTTCTGTTATCGGTTTATCAGGAAAAATTCTAATCCATATTTTTCCTTGTCTTTTCATAGCTCTACTAATAGCTCTTCTTGCAGATTCTATTTGTCTTGCAGTAATTCTTCCTCTATGAATTGCTTTTAATGCATAAGATCCGAAATCAATATTCATTCCTACGACTACTCCCCTATTTCTTCCTTTATGCATTTTCCTGAATTTGGTTTTTTTGGGTTGTAACATATAAAAGTCCTCTTTTATTTTCGTCTTTTATTACGTTTTTTTTTAGGTTGTAAAATTAATTTATTTATTTTTTGATTTTGATTAATAATATTACCTAATATTTCTCCTTTAAAAATCCAAACTTTAATACCAATTACTCCATAAGTTGTATTAGCTTCAGCTAAACTAAAATCTATATCAGCACGTAAAGTATGTAATGGTACTCTACCTTCTCTATACCATTCTGTACGAGCTATTTCAGTACCACCTAAACGACCACTAACTTCTATTTTTACTCCTAATGCTCCTAACCTCATTGAATTTTGTACAGCTCTTTTTATAGCTCTTCTAAACATAACTCTTTTTTCTAATTGAATTGAAATATTATCAGCAACTAATTTAGCTTCTAATTCTGGTTTACGAATTTCAGTAATATTAATCTGAGTAGGTACTCCAGATATTTGAGAAATAATTTTTCTAAGTTTTTCTACATCTTCTCCTTTTTTTCCTATTACTATTCCAGGTCTAGCTGTATGTATTGTTACCCTAATACTTTTAGATGGTCTTTCAATGGTAATACGAGATACTGATGCTTTAATTAATTTTTTATTTAAAAACTTTCTTACTTTAAAATCACTATATAAATTATTAGCAAAATCTTTTGTATTAGCAAACCAAGTAGAATTCCATGTTTTAATAATACCTAATCTTAAACCATTAGGATGTGTTTTTTGACCCATTATGTATATTTCCTTAATTAATATTATTATCAGATACAATTATAGTAATATGACTTGTATATTTTAAAATACGATCTGAACGTCCTTTAGCACGAGGCATAATACGTTTCATATTAGATCCTACATCAATAAAAATTTTTGATATGATTAAATTATCAATATCCATTCCATTATTATGTTCTGCATTAGATATAGCAGAATTTAATACTTTTTTAATAAGAATAGCTGCTTTTTTATTAGAAAAATTTAAAATATCAAAAGCTTTTGATACTTTTTCCCCTCTTATAAGATCAGCAATTAATCTTAATTTTTGAGCAGAAGATCGTGAATATAAATGTTTTGCTAAAACTTCCATTTTTATCCTTTATAAACTTATATATTTATTTTTTTACTGTTTTTTTTATTTTTTTATCAGCACTATGTCCTCTATAAGTACGAGTTGGAGAAAATTCACCTAATTTATGTCCTACCATTTCATCTGAAATAAAAATAGGAATATGTTGACGTCCGTTATAAACAGCTATTGTTAATCCAATCATATTAGGAAATATAGTAGATCTTCTAGACCAAGTTTTTAATGGTTTTTTATTACCTTGTTCTATTGCTTTTTCTACTTTTTTTAACAAATGATGATCAATAAAAGGACCTTTTTTTAAAGAACGGGGCATAATTAAAATTACCTCTTATTATTTACTTATTACGATGACGAATAATATATTTATCTGTTCTTTTATTATTTCTTGTCTTTTTACCTTTAGTTTGTATTCCCCATGGGGTTACAGGGTGTTTACCAAAATTTTTTCCTTCTCCTCCACCATGTGGATGATCTATAGGATTCATTGCAGTACCTCTTACAGTAGGTCTAATTCCTCTCCATCTTTTTGCTCCTGCTTTACCTAAAGATTTTAACATATGTTCATTATTTCCAATTTCTCCTAATGTTGCTCTACAATTAGATTTAATTTTCCTTATTTCTCCAGATCTTAAACGTAAAGTAACATATAAACCTTCTTTTGCTATTAATTGTACATATGTTCCAGCAGCTCTAGCTATCTGTCCTCCTTTACCTGGTTTCATTTCTATATTATGTAAAATAGATCCTACAGGAATATTATTCATTGGTAATGAATTTCCTATTTTTATTTCAGCATTAATTCCTGACTGAATAACATCACCTATTTTTAAATTTTTAGGTGATAGTATATAACGTTTTTCTCCATCATTATATTTAATTAATGCAATATTTGCAGAACGATTAGGATCATATTCAATACGTTCAATAATTCCTGGAATTGCATCTTTATTTCTTTTAAAATCTATAATCCGATATAATTTTTTATGTCCTCCTCCAATATGTCTAGTTGTTATATGTCCATGATTATTACGTCCACCAGATTTATTTTTTTTTTTTATTTTTGATTTAAGTGGTTTTCCTTTATATAAAAAAGGATTTACAACTTTAATCATATGTCTTCTACCAGGAGAAGTGGGTTTACATTTAATAATTGTCATATTTATACTTTTTATTAATTTTTGTTTATATTAAAATCTATATTTTGACCTTTTTTTAAAGAAATATATGCTTTTTTCCAATTATTACGATGATATGTATGATTTTTATTTTTTTTTGTTTTTCCTTTAACTATTAAAGTATTAATATTTTTAATTCTAATATTAAAAATTTTTTGAATAGCTATTTTTATATCTTTTTTATTTGCTTTTTTTGATACTTTAATAGTAAAAGTATTTGTTTTTTCTATTGCTAGAGAAGATTTTTCAGATATATGAGGAGATTGTAAAATCTTAAAAGAACGTTCCGTTAAAATCATGTTAATATTTCCTCTATATGTTTAATTGCGTTTATAGTTATAATAACTTTATCAACATTAATTAAACTCACTGGATTAATATTCATTGAATTTTTTATTTGTATATTATGTAAATTACGTGATGCTAAAGATAAATTTTTATCTATATATATAGTAATAATCATTGTTTTTTTGAAAATAAAATTTTTTAATTTTTCTATTAATATTTTAGTTTTAGGTTTTTTTATAGTAAAATTACTTAATAAAATTATTCTATTTTCTCTAATAAGTTCTGAAAAAATACTTTTTAATGCATTACGATACATTTTTTTATTAATTTTTTTATAATATATTTTATTTTTAGAAGCAAAAGTTACACCACCAGAACGCCAAAGAGGACTTTTTACTGAACCGGCTCTAGCTTTACCAGTACCTTTTTGTCTCCACGGTTTTTTACCAGATCCTTTAACTTCACCTCTTGTTTTTTGTGCTTTTGTTCCTTGTCTACCAATTGTTCTATAAGATTCTAATACTTGATGTATTAAAGATTTATTATAATGTTTATTAAAAATATTATCTGATAGCGTCACTATTTTTTTTGTATCTTGTGTTATAATTTCCATTTTTATTCCTGAAAGTTAAATTTTTCAGATTTTAAAGTTAGTTTTAATAGCAGGTTTAACAATAACATTACTACCAGTAAATCCAGGAATAGCACCTTTAATTAATAATAAATTTTTTTTTATATCTAATTTAATAATATTTAAATTTTGAGTTGTAATTTTTTTATTTCCTAATTGACCTGCCATTTTCTTACCTTTAAATACTTTTCCTGGTGTTTGATTTTGACCAATAGATCCAGGAACTCTATGAGATAACGAATTTCCATGACTAGCATCTTGAGTTTTAAAATTCCATCTTTTAACTGTTCCAGAAAAACCTTTACCTTTAGAAATTCCAGTTACATCTACTTTTTTTATTTTATTAAAAACTTCAATAGTTATATTTTGACCTATATAAAATATATTTTTATTTTTAGAAAAAAAACGATGTTCCCATAATATATATCCAGCTTGAGTTTTTGCTTTAGCAAAATGTCCTGCTTCAGCTTTATTTATACGACTAACTTTTTTTTGACCTGTCGTCATTTGAATTGCATCATATCCATCATTCAAAACAGTTTTTATTTGAGTAATACGAATAGATTCAAATTTTATTACTGTTATAGGAATAGATATACCATCTTCAGTAAAAATACGAGTCATCCCTAATTTTTTACCGATTAAACCAATCATGATTATATAACCTCATATAATTTTAAAAATAATGATATTTTTAACCTAAACTAATTTGTACATCTACACCTGCTGCTAAATCTAAACGCATTAAAGCATCTACAGTTTTTTCTGTAGGTTCTATAATATCAACTAAACGTTTATGAGTACGAATTTCATATTGATCACGAGCATCTTTATTAACATGCGGAGAAATTAAAATTGTAAAACGTTCTTTTTGTGTAGGTAATGGTATTGGGCCATGTACTTGTGCACCAGTACGTTTAGCAGTTTCAACTATTTCAGTAGTTGATTGATCTATTAAACGATGATCAAAAGCTTTTAAACGAATACGGATTCTTTGGTTGGGCATTATTAAACTAGAGCCTCTAATTTAAAAAATTAAAATAACCTTCCACAAACTTTAAAATAGCTTTGAGAAGACCTATGTGATATTATAATAATTATTTTATAAAAATTATTATGACATAATCTTTCTATTATGACTTATAAAATATATAGAAAGCAATATATTTAGTCTATAAAACTTAAAAAATAATATATAAATTTAAAATTAATGTTTTATAAGAATTTTTTATAAAAAGTAATAATAAATTAAAAATTATTTTAATAATATGATTTTAAATAAAAAAAATATAACTTTATTAGCATTTGATTATGGAACTAAAAATATAGGTGTAGCTGTTGGAAACACTATTATTAGAATAGCTCATACATTAAAAAAAATCAAAAATAATAAAAAAGAAAAAATTTACTGGAATAAATTTCAAACAATAATTAAATATTGGGAACCTAAAAAAATAATAATTGGTTTACCATTAAATATGAATGGTAGTGAACAAAATATTACAATATTAACTAAAAAATTTGCTCGTCTTATAAAAAATAAATTTAGTTTAGATGTAGAATTACATGATGAACGTTTAAGTACTGTTGAAGCTAAAAATATTTTATTTACAAATGGAGGATGGAAAATGTTAAAAAAAAATGATATAAATTCTTTATCAGCATCAGTTATACTTCAAAGTTGGTTTGAAAATAATAAAAAATATTATTGTTAATATTTTTTAATTAAATTAAATTAAATAATCAATTTTATTATAAAATTTAAAATAAAATAACTTATTATTTTATTTTAAATTATAGAAATATACATTTATTTAAATTATTATTACTAAATAACAATATATATAAAACAAAAATATTATTAAAAATAATATTTTTATGAAAAATATATTTTATTGATATTAATTATTTTGAGGAAATTATGTTAACATTAACATTTTTATTTAAAAATATATTTGATATTATTACAACAATCTTATTATTAAGAATTTGGATTATTTGGTCTATGAATAATACTTATAATTCTTTTATACAATTTATTACTGTAATATCACAACCTATTGTTAAACCAATACAATCAATTATACCTAATGTTAAAAATATTGAATTAGCATCATTAGTTATATTAACTATTGTTCTTTTAATAAGATATCCATTATTAGTATATTTACAAATAGGAATTCTTTCTAAACATTTAGTTTGGTATATTTTTATAGGGTTATTATCTGGTTTAAAATCTATTGGATATGTAATATTTTGGCTAATAACCATACGTTCTATATTCAGTTGGTTTAATAGAAATTATAATGATTTTGACCATGTATTAAATACATTAACAGATCAACTTTTAGAACCTTTAAAAGTATATATTCCTCCTATTTATAATATAGATATATCACCTTTTATCATTAGTATTACTTTATATTTATTAAATTGTTTAGGTGCAGATTGTTTTCCTTTATTTTGGCCATTTATATAAATTTTATATATGAAAAAACAATATTATAGTTTATATATCCATATTCCATGGTGTTTAAAAAAATGTCCTTATTGTGATTTTTATTCTGTAATTATTACTGATAATAATTTATATGAAAATATAAAGTTAAAATATATTAATAATTTATTATTAGATTTAGATAACGATTTATTATTCTTAAAAAAAAAAATTTATATTAAAAGTATTTTTTTTGGAGGAGGAACACCTAGTTTAATAAGTGGAAAATTAATTTCTTATTTATTAAATGAAATAACAAAAAAAGTATATATAAAAAAAACAGCTGAAATTACTATAGAAACAAATCCCTCATCTATTAATAAACAAAATATTATAGAATATAAAAAAAGTGGAATTAATCGTATTTCTATTGGTGTTCAAAGTTTTAATGATATTAGTTTAAAGTTATTAGGTAGAATTCATTCTGCTAAAGATGCTATTAATGCGATTAATACAGTAATAGATAATGATTTGATAAATTTTAATATAGATTTAATCTATGGCATACCAGGACAATCTTTAAAATCAGCAAAAAATGATTTATACCAAACATTATCATTTAATCCTAAACATATATCATGGTATCAACTTACAATAGAACCTAATACAATATTTGGAAAATATAAACCAAAAAATTTACCAAAATATAATATTTTATGGAAAATATTTAAAGAAGGAAATAAAATTTTACAACAATATGGATATATTAATTATGAAATATCTTCTTATGCAAAAGAAGATATTTTTAAATGTAAACATAATTTAAATTATTGGAATTTTGGTGATTATATTGGTATAGGTTGTTCTGCTCATGGTAAATTTACTATGAGTAATAAAACTATTATTCGTACTGTTAAAAACAGTAATATAACAAAATATATGAATGGTTATTATTTATTTTCTAGTAATAAAATTAAAGATTGTGATAAAACATTTGAATTTTTTTTAAATAAATTTCGTATTTTAGAAAAATTTTCTAAAAAAGAATTTACTTCAATTACAGGAATAAATATTCATTCTATTCATTCTCATATAAAAAAATCAGAAAAATTAGGATATATTAAATATGATAAAAATGATTTTATAATTACTAAAAAAGGTTATTTATTTTTAAATAATTTATTAGAAATTTTTATTTAATTAATTGTATTTTTTAAATTTTTTTATATTCTAAAATCCATATTTGTTTTTTTTTTTCTTGCGCTTTTTTAAAAAATTTTGTTGATAATAAATTATCAAAATTTTTATATATCATTGTAAATATATTTGATGGAATAATATAATTATTATAATTAATATTATTAACATTAGAAATAATATAATCTTTATATTCTTTATGATCTGTATTAATATATAATATTCCTTTTTTTTGTAATACTAAAAATACTTGTTTTAAAAAATCATAAGTTAATAATCTTCTTTTTTTATGTTTTAATTTTGGCCAAGGATCAGGAAAATATATTTGAATTAATTTTACACAATTAAAAGGGATCATTCTTTGTAAAACATCTACAGCATTATAATTAATTAATTTTAAATTATTTATTTTATTTTTATTAATATTTTTTAAACAATTAATTATTCCTGGAATATATACTTCAATTCCAATAAAATTATATTGAGGATTATTAATAGCAATATCAATAAGTAATTCTCCAGTTCCAAAACCAATATCAATTATAATTGGTAAATTATTATGAAATATTAAATCAAAATTTATAGGAGTCATTTGAAATTTAATATTAGATATACGTGAATATTTTTCTAATATTTTTTTTTTAAATATACTTAATTTTCTATAACGACAAGTAAAACTTTTTATATTATTTTTCATTTTTATATCTTTTATAAAATAAATATAATATATTTTTATGATTTTATTGATTTACTTCTATAATTATAATTAATATCATATAAAAATATAATAAAATTATATGTTGGAAGATTTTATATGTCTAGAGAAATTTTTTGTATCTTTTATAAATGTAAAATGAAAGGATTAGATCATTATATATATCCTGAATATATAGGTCAAATTATTTTTAATCAAATATCTGAAAAAGCATGGAATAAATGGTTAAATAAACAAACTAAATTAATAAATGAAAATAATTTAAATATGATGAATAAAAAACATTTTAATTTTTTAAAAAAAAATATGATCAATTTTCTTTTTGTAAAAAATTAATATAATATTTTAAAATTTAAAATATTAATAAAAATTGGAGCTAAGCGGGATCGAACCGCTGACCCTCTGCGTGCAAAGCAGATGCTCTACCATCTGAGCTATAGCCCCTTTTATTAGGCTTGAGTGGATTTGAACCACCGACCTCACCCTTATCAGGGGTGTGCTCTAACCATCTGAGCTACAAGCCTATTATTTATTATTAAATAATTTATTCATATTTATTATTAAAAGTCAACTTAAATATTTTAATTATTTTATAAAATAATTTTTTCATTTAATATAAATAGTTATTATCTCTTAATATAAGATTAAATCATATGTTATATTACAAAATATTTGTGTTTTTAGAATCAATATTAATTTTTATTTTTATATTATTATATAAAAAAAATATTAAAAATTTAAATAAATTAAATTTAAAATTTAAAATAAATGAAAAAATTTTAGAACAAACAATAAAAGAAAATAATAAATTAAATTATGAATTTAAAAAATATTTACATTTAGAAAATAATTTGAATAATAAATTAAAAAAATTAGAAATTGAATTAATTCTTACAATAGAAAAAAATAATAATTTAAAATTTTTAAAATTAAAAAATAAAGATTTAAAAATAAAAATATTTAATCAATTAGAAATTATTTCTGATTTAAAATCAGAAATAAGTAAAATTAAAACTCAATTAAAAGATTACATTATTTTTTTTGAAAAAAAAGAAATATTAATGACAAAAAATAAGAACTATTTAAATTCAGAATTTATAAATTTAGCTAATAAAATTTTTGAAAATAATGAAAAACGAATTAATGAAAATAATAATAAAAATATAAAAAATATAATTAATCCATTAAAAGATCAATTAAATGACTTTAAAAATCAACTTCAAAATAATTTACATCAAGAATCTTCTGAAAGAAATATATTAACTTATGAGTTACGCAATTTACAAAAATTAAATAATCATTTATCTCAAGAAGCAATTAATTTAACAAATGCTTTAAAAGGAAATAATAAAATTCAAGGTAATTGGGGTGAATTAATTTTAAATAAAATATTAGAATCATCAGGTTTAAGAAAAGGATATGAATATGAAATTCAAAAAATGATAAAATTAAAAGATAATCAAAAAAAAATACAACCTGATATAATAATAAAATTACCTCATGATAAAAATATAATTATTGATTCTAAAATGACTTTAGTAGCTTATGAGCGTTATTTTAATTCTGATGATAATAAATCTAAAAATAAAGCTTTAGAAGAACATATTCTTGCTATTAGAAATCATTTACGTTTATTAAGTAATAAAAATTATCAAAATTTACCTAATATTAAATCATTAGATTATATCATTATGTTTATTCCTATAGAACCAGCATTTTTAATAGCTATAGGTTATAAACCTTCATTATTAAATGAAGCATTAAAACAAAATATTATGTTAGTTAGTCCAACAACATTAATGGTTACTCTTAGAACTATTAGTAATTTATGGCGTTTTGATAAACAAAATAAAAATTCTTTAATAATAGCTAATAAAGCTACAAAATTATATGATAAAATTAGACTTTTTATAGAAGATATATATAATATTGAAAAAATTTTAAATAAATTACAAGATAATTATAATTCAGTAAAAAAAAAATTATTTACAGGTAAAGGTAATATTATTTCTCAAGCAGAAAGTTTTAGAAAATTAGGTATTAAAGTAGTTAATAAAATAAACAAAAAAAATATAGATAATAATGATTAATATAAATTTATTACATTTATTTTATAATAAGGATATTAAATAATGTTTGATATTAGTGTTAACTTAACTCACGTACAATTTAATAAAGATCTTAATTTAGTTATTGATAGAGCAGTAAATAAAGGAATAAATGGTATGTTAGTTATAGGATCTAATATTATTGATAGTTACCGTGCATATACCATTGTTAAAAAATATAATAATTATTGTTGGTCTACTGTAGGAGTTCATCCTCATTATGCTAGTTTATGGAAAGAAGATACAATTAAGAATATTTATTCTATGACATCTAAAAAAAAAGTAGTAGCTATAGGAGAATGTGGTTTAGATTTTTATAGAAATAAATCTTCTATAAAAGAACAATTATTTGCTTTTAATGCACAATTAGAATTAGCATCAAGTTTATTTATGCCAGTATTTTTACATTGTCGTAATGCTTTTCATATTTTTATTAAAGAATTATCTCCTTGGATTAGTAAAATTCCTCAATCAATAATTCATTGTTTTTCTGGTAATAAATATGAATTAGAACAATGTTTATCTATGAATTTAGCTATAGGTATATCTGGATTGTTTTTTAATAAACAATATAGATCATCATCCATCAATGATCTTAAATTAATACCACAAGATTATTTATTAACAGAAACAGATTCTCCTTTTTTATCATTTAAAAAAATACAAAATAATCATTATTACAATATAATAAAAAATAGAAATGAACCATTATTTTTATATTATCTTTTACAAAATATAGCATATATAAGAAATGAGGATTTTAAATCACTACAAATATATACAGAAAAAAATGCCCGTAATATTTTAAAAATTTAATTTTTATAAATTTAAATTCTATAAGATAAAATTGAAATAAAGAGAAAAAATTATGATTTTAGTTTCTAGTATTTCTCAATTAATAAAAGATAAAATTAAAGTTAATAGTGAAATAACTATAGGTGGATGGGTTCGTACAAAAAGACATTCTAAAATAGGAATAACTTTTATTGTTTTATATGATGGTTCATGTATTAATGATATTCAAATTATAGCTAATTCATCATTAGATAATTATAAAAAAGAAATATTATTAATAACTAGTGGTTGTTCTTTAATTGTTATAGGAAAATTAGTAAAATCTCCTAAAAAATTACAAAATTATGAAATACAAGCTTCACAAATAAAAATTTTAGGATGGGTTAAAAATCCTGAAAGATATCCTATTACACCTAAAAAACATAGTTTAGAATATTTAAGAGAAGTATCTCATTTACGTTCACGTACTAAATTAATTAGTAGTATTACTAGAATAAAACATAATATAGCTTTATATATTCATAATTTTTTTCATAAAAATAATTTTTTTTGGATTAATACTCCATTAATTACTACTTTAGATACTGAAGGATCAGGTAAAATGTTTAGAGTTTCTACTTTAAATTTTAAAAAATTATTTTTAGATAAATATCAAACAATAAATTTTAAAAAAGATTTTTTTGGTAAAGAATCTTTTTTAACTGTATCTGGACAATTAAATTTAGAATCATATGCATGTTCTATGTCTAAAGTATATACATTTGGACCTACTTTTAGAGCAGAAAATTCTAATACTAATCGACATTTAGCTGAGTTTTGGATGTTAGAAATAGAAATGTCATTTGCAAATTTAAAAAATATTATTAATTTATCTGAAAAATTATTAAAACATTTATGTAAAAAATTTTTAAATAATCATATAGATGAAATTAATTTTTTGTCAAAGATAAAAAAAATTAATTTAATTAATAAAATTAATAAAATTATATTAAATAAATTTATAATTATTGATTATAATAGTGTCATTAAAATTTTAATAAAAAATGGAAAAAAATTCAAAAATCAAATAATATGGGGCAAAGATTTATCTATAGAACATGAAAAATATTTAACTAATAAATATTTTGATGGACCAGTAATAGTATATAATTACCCAAAAGAAATAAAAGCTTTTTATATGTATCTTAATAATGATAAAAAAACAGTTGCTTCTATGGATGTATTATTTCCAGATATAGGAGAAATTATAGGTGGTTCTCAACGAGAACATAGAATAAATATTCTAGATAATAGAATTAATGAATTAAAATTAAATAAAAAAGATTATTGGTGGTATCGTGATTTAAGAAAATACGGTACTGTTATACATTCTGGATTTGGTTTAGGATTTGAAAGATTTATAGCATATATTACAGGATCTTGTAATATTAGAGAAATTATTCCGTTTCCAAGAACTCCATATAATGCTAAATTTTAATTAAGTCTATTATAAATTAAAACATTATAAATAAAATTAAATATTAGTTTTCTGAATTAAAAAAATAAAGTAATATTATTAATATAAATATATTTAAATAATTAATAAATATTATAAAAAATATATTATCGAGGATAATTATGAAATTTAATATATTAAAAATATTCATACCATTTTTATTATTATTTAACATTGTATATGCTAATGAAATTTATAATAAAAATGATCAAACATTAGATTTATATGGAAATCTAGATGTAAATAATATTATTACTAAAAAAGAAGCTAAATCAACAAAAAGTGTAGAAAAATATAATTTTGATTTAGGATTAAAAGGTACTACAATTATTAGTAATAATTTTAAAGCATTTGGACAAGTTGAATATACTATACAAATAAATAAACCTGAATCTAGTACTAATTATCCCATAATACACCTAGGATTTTTAGGATTACAATATAATGATATAACTATAAGTTATGGTAGAAATTATGGTATATTATATGATACTATTTCATACATAAAAAAATTTCCTATGTTTGATAAAGCAATATATTATACTAATGATAGTTTTATGTTTGGTAGAGCAAATAATTTAACAACATACCGAAACAATAATTTTTTTGGTTTTGATGGATTAAATATTGCTTTACAATATCAAGGAAATAATAATTTTAATAAAATAGAACAAAATGGTCAAGGTTGGGGAACTTCAATTGAATATAATTTAGGTTTTGGAATTAATGTTATTGGATCTTATTTTTCTTCTTATAGTAATCCAGATCCTAATTCATCATTTGCTAAATACTTCTATGGAAATTCTTATTTTTCAAAAAAAAATAAACTAAATAAATTTAAAAAACCAGAAAAAAAATTAAAAAAAGTACATAATAATAAAAAAATGTCTAATGCTTATGCATTAGGTATAAAATATAATAAAAAAAATATTTATTTATCAACTGTTTTTAGTGAAACTAATAACTCAGTAAGATATCATACTAATTATGAATACTTATTAGCTAATAAGACTAAAAGTTTAGAAATTTTAGGTCAATATACTTTTAATGATAATATAAAAGCTTCAATATCATATTTACAATCACAAGGATATAATATTCCACCAGGAGTAGATTACGCTGCTGGACAAATTGATTTAGCTAAATATTTAACTATTGGTACTACTTATTCTTTTAGTAAAAATTTTTTAGCTTATTTAGGATATAAAATTAGTTTATTAAATGATACTGATTATGTACTAAGTGGTAGAATACCAAATAAAAACATGTTTGGTTTAGGTTTAACATATCATTTTTAATATAATAAAAAATTTATTATTTTAAATATTATAAAAACTAATTAACTATCTAATAATTATTATTAATTTTAATAGATAGTTAGTTAGTATTTTAAGTTATTTTAATAATTTTTTATAAAAATGGATTATTTAATATTTCATAACCTATAGTAGTTATAGGTCCATGTCCTGGAATAATAATTACATTATTACCTAATGGTAATATCTTTTGTTTTATAGAATTAATTAAATCATTATAATTACTTAATGGCAAATCAGTTCTACCAATACTTTTTTTAAAAATTACATCTCCTGATAATAAAAGATTATTTGATTTATTAAAAAAAACTATATGTCCAGGAGTATGACCTGGACAGTGATATACTTTTAATAAAATATTACCTATGAAAATTTGATTATTATTTTTTAACCATATATTTTTTATAAAAGTACAACTAGGAATTTGAAAAATTTTTTTTTGAAAAGTAATATTTTTTATCCAAAAATTATCTTTTTTATGAGGTCCTAAAATAGGTATTTTATATATATTAGATAATATAAATGCAGAACCAATATGGTCTAAATGACCATGAGTTATTAATATTTTTTTTACAGATAATTTATATTTAATTAAAGTATCTATAATTTTATTATGTTCTCCTCCAGGATCAATTATTGCTGCATGTAAAGTAGTAGAACACCATATTATACAACAATTTTGAAGAAAATTAGTTACCGGTATAATTATATAATTCATTATGTATGTAAAAAAATATAAATAAATATTTTAATTTAATTTAAAATTTATTTGTTCTTTTAGTTTTTTTCCTGGTTTAAAATGTATGATATATCGAGATTTTAATTGTAATAAACTACCAGTTTTAGGATTACGTCCTATTCTTGAAGCTTTATAATATAAAGTAAAACTACCGAATCCTCTAATTTCTATTCTATGTCCTTGGGAAATATTTAAAATCATACAACACAATATTTCTTCTACCATATTTTTAATAATATTAATTGGAATTTTATTATTTTTATTTTCTAATATTAAATTATTAACTAATTCAGACTTAGTCATTAATATATCCTATTTTTTAGGAAAATTATTAATTTGTTTTTTCATGAATAAAGTTTATTCACATTTGGCAGCTTTAAAAGCTTCAGTCATAGCATTAGCAAAAGAAATTTTCTCTTTATCTTTTTTTAAAATATTATTCTCTGTCTCTTTAAATTTAATAGAAAGATTTACTAATCTATTTTTTCTGTCAATATTAATTATTTTACCTTCAATATTATTTGTTACCTTAAAATATTTAATAAAATTTTCAATTTTACAATTTACTTGATCAGATAATTTTATATTTCCTAAAATTCCATCTGAAAATTTTATGAATATTATTTTAGGATCAATACTAATAATATTACCACTAACAATATTTCCTTTTTTTTGAGCTACAATATAATTATTCAATGGATCTTCAATTAATTGTTTAATTCCTAAAGATATCCTTTCTCTTTCAGAATCTACTTGAAGAACTATAGCTGTAATTTCATCTCCTTTTTTATAATTACGTACTTCTTCTTCACCATTATTTATCCAAGATAGATCTGATAAATGAACTAAACCATCAATACCTCCATTTAAACCAATAAAAATCCCAAAATCTGTTATAGATTTTATTTTACCTTTTACTTTATCACCTTTATTATGATTTTCTGAAAAATTTAACCATGGATTAATAGTACATTGTTTTAATCCTAAAGAAATTCTTCTTCTTTCTTCATCAATATCTAATACCATAACTTCTACTTTATCATTAACTTTAACTACTTTTGAAGGATGAATATTTTTATTAGTCCAATCCATTTCAGATATATGTACTAATCCTTCTATTCCTTCCGATATTTCAACAAAACATCCATAATCTGTTAAATTAGTTACTCTTCCTATTACTTTTTTATTTTCAGGATAACGTTTAGCAATAGATACCCATGGATCTTCACCTAATTGTTTTAATCCTAATGAAACTCTAGTTTTTTCTTTATCAAATTTTAATACTTTAACAAAAATTTCTTCTCCTATATTAACAATTTCACTAGGATGTTTTACTCTTTTCCATGCCATATCAGTAATATGCAATAACCCATCAACTCCACCTAAATCTACGAAAGCTCCATAATCAGTAAGATTTTTAACTAAACCTTTAATTTTTATACCTTCATGTAAAGTATCTAATAATTGATTTCTTTCAGCACTATTTTCAGATTCTATTACTGCTTTTCTAGAAACAACTACATTATTACGTTTTTGATCTAATTTAATAACTTTAAAATCTAAATCTTTTCCTTCTAAATGAAAAGTATCTCTTATTGGTCTAATATCTACTAAAGAACCAGGTAAAAAAGCTCTAATCCCATTTAAATCTACAGTAAAACCTCCTTTAACTTTTCCAGTAATAATACCAGTAATATTACTGGTATTATTATATGATTTTTCTAATATTAACCATGCTTCATGTCTTTTAGCTTTTTCTCTAGATAATATTGTTTCTCCAAATCCATCTTCTATAGCATCTAGTGCAACATCTACTTTATCTCCTACTTTAATTTCAATATTTCCTTGAGAGTTTTTAAATTGTTCTATAGGAATAGAAGATTCAGATTTCAAACCTGCATCTACTAATACAATATCTTTTTCAATAGAAATAATAATTCCAGTAATTATAGAACCTATATTAATAATATTATTTTGTAAAGATTTTTCAAATAATTGAGAAAAACATTCAGTCATATTGATAACTTCGAATATATTAAATAAATATCAACTTAAATCCTATTAAGTATTATTTTTTTAAAAAACTCATATAATCCATATTATGAGAAGTAAATTAAAATTATAGAAAAATTTTATAAATATAAAATATAATTTATAGATTTAATCTTTTAATATATTAATAAAAAAATTAAATAATTTGTTTAAATTTAACATCAATAATATTTTACTGCAACTATACATATAATTATTAATTTATAAAAAAAAATTATTTTTATAATTTAATTTTATAATTAATTAACTTTAAATTATTATTTAATAATAACTAATTTTTTTTAATTCTTTAAAATAATTAGGATATGTTTTTCTAATACAACTAGGATTTATAATGTGTACTAATTTAGTAGATAAAGATAACAATGAAAAACACATTGCCATTCTATGATCATTATAAGTTTCAATAATAGTACTTTTTATATTCTTAGGTGGAGTAATAATAATATAATCTTTTCCTTCTATTATAAAAGCTCCAGTTTTACGTAATTCATTAACCATAGCAGTTATACGATCAGTTTCCTTAACACGCCAGTTATAAATATTTTTAATAATAGTTGTTCCTTTAGCAAATAAACTAGTTACTGCTATAGTCATTGCAGTATCAGGAATATGATTCATATCCATATTAATACAATTTAATTTATTACGAGAACAAGAAACATAATTTTTTCCATTATGTACTTTTGCTCCCATACTTCCTAATACATTAATAAATTTAATATCTCCTTGAATACTATTTTTATTGATATTAATTAATTTAACTGTTCCTCCTTTAATAGCAGCTGCAGCTAAAAAATATGAAGCAGATGATGCATCACCTTCAATTATATATTCTCCTGGAGAAAAATATTTTTGATTTCCACGAATAATAAAATGAGAATAATTATTATTATATATATTAACACCAAAAATCTTCATCAATTTAATTGTTATATCAATATATGGTTTAGAAACTAATTTTCTTTTTATAAAAATTGAAGTATCTATTTTTAATAAAGGACAAACTATTAATAATGAAGTTAAAAATTGACTAGATATTGATCCTTCTATTTTAATATTATTTATTCCTGTAAATCCTCCTTTTAAATGAATCGGAGGATAATTTTCATTATTTAAATATTCTATTTTAGCACCACCACTGCGTAAAGACTCTATAAGATGTCCAATAGGTCTTTCTAACATACGTGGTTCACCAGTTAATATAATATCACAATTATGATTTAAAGATAAAAGAGCAGTTAGTGGTCTTATAACGGTACCAGCATTACCTAAAAATAATGTTAATTTTTTATTATATTTAAAAAATTCATTATTACCTATAATATTACAAATAGTATTATTGTTTGATAAAGTATATTTAATACCTAATAATCTTAAAGCATTAAGCATATAATTAATATCATCACTATTTAATAAATTAATTAATTTAGTTTTTCCTTTTGATAAAGCAGATAGTAATAATACTCTATTAGAAATACTTTTAGATCCTGGTAATTCAATACAACCATTAATTTTATTAATAGGTTTTAAAGTTAAAATATTTTTCATAATAAATAATTCTATTTATATAAATGATATTATTAATAATATCATTTATATATATTTTTTTTCAAAACTATTCATAAATTTCACTAAAGTTTCTATTCCTTCTATAGGCATAGCATTATATATTGAAGCTCTTATACCACCTAAAATACTATGTCCCTTAAGAAAATATAATCCTTGTATTTCTGCTTCTTTTAAAAAAATATTTTCTATGTTTTTTTTATTAATGTTAAAAACAATATTTGTTAACGATCTATTTTTAATAGATATATTATTTGTATATATTTTACTATTATCTATAGTTGAATATAATAAATTAGCTTTTTTTTGATTGATTTTATCAATATGTTTAACACCACCTTTTTTCTTTAACCAGTTTAAAACTAAATTAGATAAATATAATGAAAATGTTGGAGGTGTATTAAACATTGAATTATTATCAGCAATAATTTTATAATTTAAAACAGATGGTATTTCTTTACGATAATTTTGTTTTATAATTAAATCATCTCTAATTATTAGAACAGTTAAACCAGATGGACCAATATTTTTTTGAGTACTGGCATATATTATTCCATAACGTGATACATCAATTTCTTTTGTAAGTATAGTAGAAGATAAATCTGCAACAACAATTTTATTTTTAAAATTAGGTTCTTCGTTTACAGCAATACCCTCTATAGTCTCATTAGCACAATAATGAATATATATTGATTTATTATTTAATAACCATTCAATCATTGGTTTTATATATACAATATTATTAATTATTTTCTTAGTCTTAATAATATGAGGTATACAATATTTTTTTGCTTCTTCTACTGCTTTATAAGACCAATATCCAATATTTGCATAATCAGCATTTTGATTATAATTTAATAAATTCATTGGAATAGCAGCAAATTGTGTTCTTGCACCTCCCTGACAAAATAATATTTTATATGTTTTAGGAATATTCATTAATATACGTAAATTATTTTTAAATTCTTCAACTAAATTAATAAAATCTTTATTTCGATGACTAATTTCCATTACTGAAAAATGTAAGTGATTCCAATTAATTAATTCATTTTGTGCTTGTAATAATACTTTATGAGGAATCATTGATGGACCTGGACTAAAATTGAATATTTTTTTCATTAATAATATCCATAAATTTAATTTTAAATTTATATAATAATATATATTATGTATAAATAATATTTATTATTGAATATAAAATTATTTATAAAAGATTAATTATTTTATTATTTAAATATATTTTTTAGGTATAATTTTTTTTATGAGTATGAATGGACATTATAATACCAAAACTAGTTAAAATTACTATAAGAGATGATCCTCCACAACTAAATAAAGGCAAAGGTATACCCACAACAGGTAATAAACCACTAACCATACTAATATTAATAAAAACATAAAAAAATAATACCATTATTATACCACTAATTACAATTTTTCCAAAAAAATCTTCTGTTTTTAAAGCCAAAAATATTCCTCGAAATATTAATAACATATATAAACTAATTAATAATAATACACCTGTAAATCCAAATTCTTCTGCTAAAACATCAAATATAAAATCTGTAGATCTTTCAGGTAAAAATTCTAATTGATTTTGAGTTCCATTTAACCATCCTTTTCCAAATAATCCTCCTGATCCAATAGCTATTTTAGATTGAATAATATGATATCCTGCTTTTAAAGGATCATTTTCAGGATGAAATAACATAAAAATTCTTTCTTTTTGATAATCATGAATAAATAAAAACCATAATATAGGCATCATTATTAAAATTATTAATAAACTGTTAAAAATAATTTTCCATGATAAACCTGATAAAAATAAAATAAACAATCCAGAAATATCAATTAAAACAGCAGTTCCTAAATCAGGTTCATTAATTATAAGAATAGTAGGAATAATAATTAAAATAATTGTTTTAAAATATGTTTTTATTGAAATAGGATAAATATTTTTACTTACTATCTTAGATATAACTAAAGGTATTACTATTTTTATTAGTTCTGATGGTTGAAATTTTATTAATCCTAAATCTAACCATCTTTGTGCTCCTTTACTACTATATCCTGTTATATAAACAATAATTAATAAAAAAATACAAATATAATATAATATAAAAGCCCATTGTTTAAAAAATTTTGGGGGTATTTGAGCAACTATTACCATTAAAATTAATCCTAATAATATTTGTATTAATTTATTTTTCAATATATAATCATTTGTTCCAGAAGCACTCCATGTAACTATAACACTCATAAATAAAATTAATATAATACATATTAACATTATTAGATCTATATGTAATTTTGAAGTAAAAAAATTTTTTAATGATTTATTATTTTTCATATTTTTATATTTATAAATATATTATTGTATTAGATAATCTTTCTCATGTAAAAAAATATAATTAAAAATTTTTCTCATAATATTTCCTATGAATAAGCCATTATTATTTTCAATAATAATTACAATAGCTATTTGTGGATTTTCATAAGGAGCAAAAGCTATTAAAAGTTTATGGTCTCTTAAATTTTCTTTTATTAAATGAATATTACGTATATTTTTATTCCTTAAATTAAAAATTTGTGCTGTACCAGATTTAGCAGCTATTTTATATTTTGAAGATGCAAAACTTTTATAAACAGTACCATTATGATGATTTGCTACTCCATACATCCCAATTTTTATTAAATACCAATATTTATAAGGAATATTATTAATTGAAGGATAATGTTTAAATTTAAAAGGATAATATTTATTATTTATTTTTATTTCTTTTAAAATATGAGGTTGTTTTACAATACCATTATTAATTAATATCATTAATGCTTTAATCATTTGTATTGGTGTAACATTCCAATAACTTTGTCCTATTCCTACAGATATAGTATCTCCTTGACGCCAAATATCTTGTATATGATTTAACTTCCATTTTTGTGTTGGTAAATTACCTGGTTTTTCATTAAATAAATCAATATCTGTTAGTTCTCCATAACCAAATTTTTTCATCCAATGATGTAATTTATTAATACCCATATTAAAAGCTATTTGATAAAAAAAAGTATCAGCTGATTCTTCTAATGATTTAATAATATTTAAATAACCATGACCATTTTTTTTCCAATCTTTATAAGACGTATTATACTTAGGAAGTATCCACCATCCAGGATCAAAAATAATAGTATTTTCATCTATTAATTTTAATTTTAAAGCAGCTATAGATATATATGGTTTAACTGTTGATGCTGGAGGATATATTCCTTGAATAACACGATTAATTAATGGTTTATTTTTATTATTTAATAAAATATTTAAATTTTTTTGAGTAATACCATTTATAAATAAATTTGGATTAAAACTAGGAGTAGAAACCATAGCTAAAATACTACCATTTTTAGGATCACTAACAATAATAGCAGAACGTACATTATTAGGAATTAATGATGAAATATATTTTTGTAATTTTATATCTATATTTAAAATAATATCATAACCTGAATATGGAAGTTTTTGAGAAATTTGACGTATAATATAACCTTTATTATTTACTTCTATTTTTTTATATCCAGTAACTCCATGTAAAATATTTTCATAATATTTTTCAATACCTACTTTACCAATATTTTGAGTACCAAAATAATTATTTCTTATATGTTGTTTTTTTAAATTTTGTAAATCTTCAATATTAATTGTTGATACATATCCAATAATATGAGCACATAACTTACTATAAGGATAAAATCTTTTTTGATAAGTTTTTAAAAAAAAAGTTGGAAATTTATATTTATTTAGAATAAATTTTGCTATTTCTATATCAGTTAAATCGTTTTTTAAAACTATTGGACGTAATCTATTTTTTTTTAATTCTTTTATAAATAAATCAATATCATTATTTGATAAATGTATTATCGATTGTAATTCTATTATTTTTTTTATAATATTTTTCATTTTAAGAGGTATCATTATTAATTTATAATGAGTTTTATTCATAGCTAATATTATTCCATTTCTATCATAGATTAATCCTCTTATAGGTTCTAAAGGTAATAATTTAATATAATTATGTTTAGATTTTTTTTGATAAAAATTAAAATTTTTTATTTGTAAACTATATAAATTAAATAATAAAATAGATAAAAGGAATATAATAATTATTAATGATATTATTATTCTTTTAAAAAAAATTTGAGATATTTGTGAGTTTTTTTGAAAATTTTTTAAATCTAATTTCATTAGATAATTATTTCCTTAATTGTTAATAAAAATTAATATTTTATATTTATAATTAGTAATTTTCTTTTATGAAATTAATAAAATTAATTTTTCTAAATCTATCCAAAAATATTTTTTTATATAATCATTAATTAAAAAACTTTTAATATTTATTTCTATTTCTAATAATAATTTAATTGATAAATATAATTTATTATGAGTAATTTTTTTTAATAAATTCGTTAAAATAATATATTTATTTTTAGGTATTAAAAATTTTTCTAATAATAAATTAAAATTACTCTTATTTATATTTCTTTTTAAGATTAAAAGTATAAAAATATTATCTGTTATTTTATTTAATATTATAAAAGGATTTATTCCTTCATATTTCATTTTTGTTAATATATTAATACTATGTTGTTTTTCTTCTAATAATATAGAATCAATTAAATCATAATATTTTATAAATAAAAAATTATTTGTAATATTTAAAATAATTTTTGAATCAATATTTTTTTCTTTAGGATATAATAAAGATATATCTTTAAGAGTCTGATATAAAAATGTCAAATTATCTTCATATAAATAACATAATAATTTACAATTATAATCATCTAACGATAAATTTAATTTTTTAATTTCAAGGTTAGTCCAATGAATTAATTGTATATTATTTAATTTATTACATATAACTAACAGAAATAATTTATTGTTAATTATTTTAAAAATAAAATTTGAAGTAATAGCAATATCTGTATGAATTTCTAAAATTAATATAATATCAATATTAATAATTTTAAAAAAATAATTTATTTCTTTTTTAAATTTAATAAATATTTTTTTATCAAGAAAAATAAGATTAATTATTTTTTTTTTATAAAAAAAATTTTTTTCTAAAAAATGATTAAAAATTAAATTCCATTTAATTTTATTATCAATAATTATAGAATTATATTCTATAAAATTTAATATTTTTATTTGATTTCGTAAATTAATAATAGTTTGTTTTATAAATAAAGGTTCATTACCAATTATTGTATAACAATTATATTTATTTTTATAAATATTAACATTCGTATTTTTTATTAAAATTTGGTTCATAAAAAATATTATTTATATAATTATATTATATATTCAATAATCATTAATTATAATGATAATATCATTAACAAAAAATATTTTAAAGATTTTTATTATTCAGTAACTATATTAAATATCTTATTTGGTATATATATAGTTTTAATTATATTATAATTTAATATTAATTTTGATATTTTATCATTATTAAATATATATTTTTTAATATTATCTTTAGAATTTTTATAAATATACGGTATTTTTATTATATATTTTTTTTTTCCATTAAGTTGTACGATAATATTTAATAAATTTTTTATTTTTAATTTAGTATTAATAATTAAAGGCCAATTTTCATAATCAATATTATTATTATTTCCCATGTATTTCCATAACACAAAACAAAAATGAGGTGTAAATGGATACAACATTTTAATAATAACTATTAATGCATTATGAATGATAATATGATCTTTTGTATCAGAAATTTCATATTTAATAATTTTATTTGATAATAACATTATTGATGCTATTGCTGTATTAAAAACTTGTCTTCTTTCAATATCATCTGAAACTTTAATTATTATTTTATTTATATAATTTTGTAATAATGTTTGTTTTATGTTCATTTGTGAATAAATTTTTTCTTTATTCATATTTTTTATATAACAATTAAATTTATTATGTTGATAAATAAATTTCCATATTTTTTTTAAAAATCTTGACATTCCTTTAATTCCAGATTCTTTCCATTCTAAAGATAAAGTAGGTGGAGCAGCAAACATTATAAAAAGTCGTAAAACATCAGCACCATATTTTTTTATTATATTTTCTGGATCTACTCCATTATTTTTTGATTTAGACATTTTAATCATTCCATTATATACTAATTTCATACCTGTATTGTCTTCGACATCAAGAATATTATTATTTTTATCTCTTTTTTTTATAATAATATTTTCAGGTGATATCCAATGATATTTATTTTTTTTATCTATATAATAAAATGAATCAGCTAAAACCATTCCTTGACATAATAAATTTTTTACCGGTTCATCAGTATCTAATAAATTAAAATCTCTCATTAATTTATGAAAAAATCTAAAATACATTAAATGCATAGTAGCATGTTCTATGCCACCTATATATTGATCAACAGGAAGCCAATATTTTACAGCAGATTTATTTAATATTGATTTATTATAATTAGGGCAGGTATATCTTGCATAATACCAAGAAGATTCTATAAAAGTATCAAAAGTATCTGTTTCTCTAATACCTTTTAAACCATTTAAATCATATTTAAACCAATCTAAATTATTATTAATTTTTTCACTATAAGTTTCTTTTTTATTTTGATTAAATATTTTATTAGGAAATGATATTGGTAAATCTTTTTCTGTTAAAGTAATAATTTTTTTATTATTTAATATAATTACAGGTATAGGTGTACCCCATAACCTTTGTCTTGAAATACTCCAATCTTTTAAACGATAATATTTTTTTTTTTTTGCTATACCTTGTTTAATTAAATTATTAACAAATAATTGAATATTATTTTTATCAATTAAAAAATCTATATTTTTATCTAAAAATATAGGTATATTATATTTTTTAGCAAATATTAAATCTTCTTTATTATGAGTAGGTAATCCAATACTAACTTGAATATCATAATCATTATAAATTTTATTAACTATAAATATAGGAATTTTTTTTTTTGTTATTGTATTAATAGCAAACAATTCACTATTAATACATAATTTTTCAACAGAATTTTTTTCTAAAAATAAATTAGATAATTTTATAAAATTATTAATTTTAGTATTTATATAAGAAAAATTTTTACATATAGGATGATTAAATAATATTTTTATAAAGCAAATATCAGTAATATAATAAATATTTTTTATAAAAACTTTTATTTTATAATTACTATTAAAAATATAGAAATCTACTTCTAATCCTTCTATTTTACCTATCCAATTGATTTGCATGGTTTTAACTTTTTTAGGCCAACCATTTAATTTTTTTAATGAATTTAATAATTCTTCAGCATAATTAGTTATTTTAAGAAACCACTGAGAAATAGATTTTTTTGTTACAATACTATTACATCTCCAACAACAATTATTATGAACTTGTTCGTTTGCTAATACAGTTTGATCAATTGGACACCAATTTACAGATGAAATTTTTTTATAAACTAATCCATGATTATATAATTTTAAAAAAAACCATTGTTCCCAACGATAATAATTAGGATCACAAGTAGTTATTTCTCTATTCCAATCAAAACTAAAACCTAATAATTTTAATTGTTTTTTCATATAACTAATATTATTTTTAGTCCATATATTAGGTTTTACATTATTATTTATTGCTGCTATTTCAGCAGGTAATCCAAAAGCATCCCAACCAATAGGATGTAAAACATTTTTACCTAACATACGTTGATATCTAGCAATTACATCTCCAATAGTATAATTACGTACATGTCCCATATGTAATTTTCCTGAAGGATAAGGTAACATAGAAAGACAATAAAATTTTTTTTTATTTTTATCTTCAGTAACTTGAAATGTTTTATTTATTTCCCATTCTTTTTGTACATATGATTCTATTTCTTTAGGTAAATATTCTTTTTTCATATTTATATATACTTTTTATTTTTTTCTGCATAAAATTAATAATATTATTTATATTAGAATATAATATTTAAATAGTATTTATTATTTTAATATATATTTTTTAATTAAAATAATATTTATTTTATTTTTAAAACTTTGAAATTATTTAAAGAATACTTTTATTTAAATTATTTCGTTATATTAAATCTTAATAAATTTCTAATTAATTTTATTTTTTTTCATATCTATAAATAACAAACATTAACAAAATTATAATAAATTATAAACAATAAATTATTAATAATTTTAATTTAAAATAAAATTATAATAGAAATTATATTTATCAAATATAAAAATTATTTTTTTAAATTTAAATTAAATATATATTTTATATAAATATAATTAACTATAAGGATTAGAATATCCAAGTAAATTAAGTAATTTAATTTCTTCTAATTGCATTATTTTTTTTTCATTATCATAAAAATGATCAAATTTTAATAAATGTAAACTTGAATGTACAATCATATGAGCCCAGTATTCTTCTATTTTTTTATTATATATACAAGCTTCATATTCAATAATTTCTTTACATACAATAATATCTCCTAAAAGAAATTTTTTAGATAAATAATCTTCATAAGGAAAACATAAAACATTAGTTGTTTTATTAATATTTAAAAATTTTATATTAAGTTTTCGTATTATATTTTTTTCTACAATACAAATATTTATTATAAATTTTTTTTTATAACTATAAAAAATAGTATTTAACCAATTATATAAATTATTTTTTAAAGGTAAATTATTATTATTTTTACAATAATTATTATAATTTAATGTAATTTTTTTCATGTATTATTTATTAATAAATTTTAATTTAAAATTATCAATTTAAAATTATAAAAATAATTTTAAATTAATATTAATTATTATCACTTACAGAAATAAATTTACCATGTAAAGAATATAAATAAAAAGCAGTAATTTTTATATTAACTAATTTTCCAATATAATTATATTTATTTTGAAAAAAAACAACTCTATTATTTTCTGTTCTTCCAAAAAAAAATTGTTTATTTTGAGGAGATATTCCTTCTACTAAAATAGTTTGTATAGTATTTAACATTTTTTTACTAAATTTTATTGTTTGTTGTTTAATATAATATTGTAATATATATAATCTTTGTTTTTTTTCATATTCACTAATATTATTATTATTTAATCTGTTTGCAGGAGTTCCAGGTCTAGGAGAATATATAAAACTAAAACTCATATCAAAATCAATATCTAATATTAATGAAATAGTTTTATAAAAATCATTTTTTGTTTCTCCTGGAAAACCAACAATAAAATCTGAACTAATTTGAATATTTGGTCTAATATTTCTTAATTTATTTATGATATTTTTATATTCAATAATATTGTATCTTCTTTTCATTAATGATAAAATTTTATTAGAACCACTTTGTACAGGTAAATGAATAAAACTAACTAATTGAGGTATTTTTTTATATGTTTCAATTAATTCTTCTGAAAAATTTTGTGGATGACTAGTAGTAAATCTAATTCTTTTAATATTTTTAATTTTAGAAATCATTTTTAATAATACTGAAAAATTATAAATGTTTCCTTGTAAATCTACATATTTATAAGCATTAACATTTTGTCCTAATAAATGAATTTCTTTAACTCCTTGTATAGTTAAAGTTTTTATTTCAGAAATAATATCTTGATAAGGTCTACTTATTTCTTTTCCTCTTGTATATGGTACAATACAATAAGTACAGTATTTATTACAACCTTCTATTATAGTAATAAATTCACTAATATTTTTTTTTTGTGGTAATGGAAAATAATTAAATTTTTCTATTTTTGGAAAACTAATATCAATTAAATATTTTTTAAATTTAAGAACTTTATTAATCATCATAGGAATTCTATGTAAAGTTTGTGGTCCAAAAATAATATCTACATGATTAGCTCTATTTAATATTTTTTTACCTTCTTGTACTGCAACACATCCTCCAACACCAATAATAATATTAGGATTCAATTTTTTTAAGTTCTTCCATCTACCTAATTGATGAAATAATTTTTCTTGTGCTTTTTCTCTGATAGAACATGTATTTAATATAATAATATTAGCATTTTCTATAGAATTTGTAATTTTACAATTTAATTCTAATTTCATTAAATCGGCTATCTTAGATGAATCATATTCATTCATTTGACAGCCCCAAGTTTTAATATATAATTTATTATTTAACATAATAATCTACTATTAAATTTATTAAATATAAATATTATAAATAATATAATATATTTTATAAATATTAGTTAAAATATAACTCTGGGGTACCTGGATTTGAACCAGGGATGCCGGTATCAAAAACCGGTGCCTTAACCTCTTGGCTATACCCCAAAATTTTTATATGTAAAATAAAAAATATTTGCGGAAGACGAGATTTGAACTCGTATATTATAACAATGCCAGAACCTAAATCTGGTGCGTCTTCCAATTCCGCCACTTCCGCTTAGTAGTTTGTTTATAGCTACGATGGGAATCGAACCCATGACCTCAGCGTTATGAGTGCTGTGCTCTAACCATCTGAGCTACGTAGCTAAAATTTATTTTTATAACACATATATTAATATATTATGTAAATATAAAATTAGAACGTCAACTAATTTATTATCTAAAATTAATATTTTTATTAATTATATTATAAAAAAATGGTATATAAATCAATGTATAAAAAAAATAATACTTATAAAAATAATTTTATTTATCAAATTATTAATAATGATTTAAAAAATAAAAAATATAATTTAATATATACAAGATTTCCACCTGAACCTAATGGTTATTTACATATTGGACATATTAAATCTATATTTCTTAATTTTAAAATAGCAAAAGATTTTAATGGTAAATGTAATTTAAGAATTGATGATACTAATCCTATTAAAGAAAATATTGAATATATAAAATCTATAAAAAAAGATTTAATTTGGTTAGGTTTTAAATGGTCTAATAATATTAAATATTCATCAGATTATTTTTATCAGTTATATCAATATGCTTTAGAATTAATTAATAAAGGCTTAGCATATGTTGACGAATTAAATATAGAAGAAATTCGTAATTATAGAGGTACTTTATTAATTCCTGGTAAAAATAGTCCATATCGAAATCGGAGTATACAAGAAAATTTAAAATTATTTGAAAAAATGAAATTAGGTGAATTTCCTGAAGGAAGTGTATCTTTAAGAGCAAAAATAAATATGCAATCTAAAATTATTCTTTTACGAGATCCAGTTTTATATAGGATAAAATTTGTAAAACATCATCAAACAGGAAATAAATGGTGTATATACCCTATGTATGATTTTGCTCATTGTATTGCAGATGCTATTGAAGGAATTACACATTCTTTATGTACATTAGAATTTCAGGATAATAGAGCATTGTATAATTGGATACTCAAAAATATAAGTATAAATCATTATCCAAAACAATATGAATTTTCTAGATTAAATATAGAATATTCTGTATTATCTAAAAGAAAAATGAATCTATTAGTTAATAATAAAATTGTAAATGGATGGGATGATCCTAGAATGTTAACAATTTCAGGATTACGAAGAAGAGGTTATTCTGCATCATCTTTAAAAGAATTTTGTTCTCGTATAGGTGTTACAAAACAAAATAATATGATAGAAATGGTATCTTTAGAATCATGTATTAGAGATGAATTAAATAAAAACGCTCATAGAATAATGGCTATATTAAAACCTTTAAAAGTAATTATTACAAATTTTCCTATTACAAAAAAAAAAATTAAAATTATTGCTCCTAATCATCCCCATAATAATACTATGGGATTTAGAGATATTTTTTTTACTAAAGAAATATATATAGATGAATTAGATTTTATTGAAAATGACATAGAAAATAATAAAAAACTTACTTTAGGAAAAGAAATACGTTTAAGATATTCTTTTGTAATTAAAGCAGAAAAGATTTTAAAAAATAGTAAAGGAAAAATTATTTGTGTATATTGTACTTATGACTCTAATACCTTAGGTAAAAAATTAAGTAAAAACAGAAATGTAAAAGGAGTTATTCATTGGATATCAATTTCTCACTCTATTCCTGCTGTTTTTCGTATATATAATAATTTATTTACAAAAAAAAATATTGATAATATTGATAATATTTTTTCTTTTTTAAATAAAAAATCATTATTAATATATAATGGTTTTATTGAAAAAAATATTCTAGAAAAAAAAAATAAATCTTTTCAATTTGAAAGAGAAGGTTATTTTTGTTTAGATAAAATAGATTCTAATAAACAAATGTTATTTTTTAATCAAATAACATCATTAAAAACAAATGTTAAATAATTATAATTTTTAAAAAAATCAATTATATATAAATAATATAATTGATTTTCTTATAAAAAAATTAAAATCTAAATTCTTTAGATATTTGTTTAACCCATTTTTTAATACGTAAAGAAGTTAAATGAGATTGCCTATCTTCATCTATAGTTAATCCTAAAAAATAATCTTTATTTTTTAAACTTTTAGTATATTCAAAATTATAACCTAAAGTAGGCCAATATCCTATTATTGTAGCTTTATTTCTTTTAACAATTTTATAAATTAAACTAATTGCATCACAAAAATAATCTCCATAATCTTCTTGATCTCCACATCCAAATAAAGCTACAATTTTATTTTTAAAATTAATTTTTTTTAAAATAGGAAAAAAATCATCCCAATCACATTGGGCTTCACCATAATACCAAGTAGATATACCAAATAATAATATTGGAAAATTTTCAATATCTTGTTTACTACTTTTAGAAATATCAAAAATTTTAGTAATATTATTACCTAATTCTTTTTGAATATTTAATGCAACATTTTCCGTATTTCCTGTATCACTACCAAAAAAAATACCTATTTTAGACATATTAATTATTATCCTCTAATAATTTTATTTTAAACAAAAATTCAATATTTGATTTATAACTACATTAGTTACTTCAATATGTAAAAAATGACCCGCAGGAATATTATATATTCTTGCTGATGGAAATTGATTAAATAAATCTTTATAATGAAGATTATTAATATAAGAAGATTTTTCTCCTTTTAAAAATAATGATTCTCCTAACCATGCAGGTATTTTTTCCCAATTTAATATTTTATCATATTCATGATTTAATATAGGTAGATTAAATTGCCATTTACCATAAGAAAATGAATTTAAAAAATATTTTATTATATATTTTTTTTTTATATAAAAATTCATTATTTCAAAAGCTTTTTTTTTAGTAAATATCTTTAATTTATTAATTTTTTTTAATATAAAAAAAATATTTTTATTATTATAAAAATAATGAACTGGAGCTATATCAAGAATAATAATTTTTTTTATAATATTAGGAATTAATTTAGTTAAAGTCATAGCAATTTTTCCACCCATAGAATGTCCTATAATGATAATATTATTTTTAATTCTGATATAATTAAGTGTATCTAAAATATCTTGAGCCATTATTGTATAATTCATACTACTATTTTTAGGAGATAAACCATGATTTCTTACATCAATTTCAATAATTTTATATTTTAATCTTTGATTTAAAATTTTTGCAATGTAATGTAAACTATTTATATTACCAAATAATCCATGAATTGTAATAATAGTTATATTTTCTTTTTGATAAAAATTTTTTATAGGAATAATAGAATAATTTAAAATCATATTATATTTAAATTAAAATTTCAAAAATATATAAGTTGTGTTAAAATATATAATATTTAAAATTAAATATATATTTATTATTAATATAATATTATAGAAAATTTTATTAAATATAAAAAATACTAAATTATAAATTTAATATTAATTTTTTGATAAAATAAAATATTAATTGTAGTAACTATTAAAATTATTTAATTAATATAATAAATATACAAAATAAAATTTTTTATGAAAAATATAAATCCTACAAAAACTATTTCTTGGAAAATATTAACAGAACATTTTCAAGATATAAAAAAAACAACATTAAATGATTTATTTAAAAAAGATAAAAAAAGATTCTCTAAATTTTCTATCAATTTTGAAAATGAAATTCTTTTTGATTTTTCAAAAAATATAATTAATGAAAAAACAATTAATAATTTAATTAATTTAGCTAAAGAAGTTAATTATAATGATGCTATTAATTCAATGTTTTATGGTAAAGACATTAATATAACAGAAAAAAGGCCAATTTTACATACTGCATTACGTAATCAATATAGTACAAGTACTTTTTTAAATAATGAAAATATATATAATAATATTATTATTAATTTAAAAAAAATTAAACAAATTTCTGATGATGTAATTTCAGGAAAATGGAAAGGATATAAAAATAATATAATAAAAGATATTATAAATATAGGTATTGGAGGTTCAAATTTAGGTCCATTAATGGTTACAGAAGCATTAAAACCTTATAAAAATCATTTAAACTTACATTTTATATCAAATATTGATAGTACTCAATTAGTAGATGTTTTAAAAAAAATTAAACCAGAAAATAGTTTATTCATTATTTCTTCTAAAACTTTTACAACTCAAGAAACTATTTCTAATGCAAAAAGCGTAAAAGAATGGTTTATTGAAAATACTTCTCATATAAATTTTAATGATAATATATCAAAACATTTTATTGCTATAACTAATAATATTCATTATGCTCAAAAATTTGGAATAAATAAAAATAATATTTTATCATTACCAGATTGGATAGTAGGACGTTTTTCTTTATGGTCATTTATAGGTCTTCCAATATCATTATCTATTGGTTTTAATAATTTTAAAAAATTATTAAAAGGTGCAGATAAAATGGATAACCATTTTTTTTATAATCCTATTAGATATAATATACCTATTATTATGTCTTTAATAAGTATTTGGTATAATAATTTTTGGAAATCAGAAACAGAAGCAATAATACTTTATGATCATTATATGAGATATTTTCCAAAATATTTACAACAATTAAATATGGAATCTAATGGTAAATCTATAGATAGAAATGGTGAAATTATAAATTATCAAACTAGTCCAATTATATGGGGTGGAGTAGGAACTAATAGTCAACATTCATTTTTTCAAATGTTACATCAAGGAACAAAACTTATTCCATGTGATTTTATTGCTCCAGTAATTACTCATAATTATTTAAATAATCATCATGATAAATTAATATCTAATTATATAGCACAGACAAAAGCATTAGCATTTGGAAATCAAGATGATGATAATATTAAAAAAAATATATATAAATTATGTTTAGGTAATCATCCAAGTAATTCAATTTTTTTAAGAGAAATAACTCCATATAATTTAGGATCATTAATTGCTTTATATGAACATAAAATTTTTATGCAAGGTGTAATCTTAAATATTTTTTCTTTTGATCAATGGGGTGTTGAATTAGGGAAAAAAATAGCTAATATGCTAATATTGGATTTAAATAATTCTGAAAAAATAATTCATTATGATGAATCAACTAACGGACTAATAAATTTTTATAAATTATTTAATACATTAAATTAATATTATATAAAAATATTATTTTATTTTTTAGTAAAATAAAGAACTAATAATTTTAGTTAAATATAATATATAAAAAAATATTTATGTAATAAATATATAAATATTTTTTTACAAATTTAATTTATTTTATTTTAAATTAAATATTTTTAAATAAAATGATAATCTATTTATTAAATAATTTAATATTTATAAGTTTATTTAAAATTCTTATTTTTTTAAAATTTTTTAAAATATTTTTCTTTAAAATTTTAGATAATTCAATAGTAGAATATAAGGGAAATAATTTTATATTACCAATATAATGACTATTAATTTCTCCTTCATTAATCATAGCTCCAACAATATGACGAATTTCAACACCATCTTTTTTACCAATATTTATACTATATAATTCCATATCTTTATTTTTATTTTTATAATTTTTTTTATATATATTTTTTACGTTTTTATTTTTTAATATACTATTAAATTTAATAAATTTTGATTTTTTATAAAATGTTTTTTTAGCTATAAAAATAGGATCAGGAGGTAAAATTAAAGGTTTGAGACCTTGTGCTATTTTTAATAAAGCTATTGATAATTTTTCTAAATCTAAATTATTATTATTTTGTAATTTTTGTAAAATTACTTTATATTTTTCTAAATCTTTAGATTCTAATTCTTTATTTATTTTCATTGAAAATTTTATTAATCTTTTTTCTGTTAATAATTTTGAATTAGGTAAAAATACTTCTGGAATATGTAATTTTATTTTTCTTTCAATATTTCTTAAAAATCTTTTTTCTCTATTTTCTACAAACATTAAAGCTTTACCAGTTCTTCCAGCACGTCCTGTTCTTCCTATACGATGTACATAAGATTCTACATCTATTGGAATATCATAATTTATAACTAATGATATTCTTTCAACATCTAATCCTCTAGCAGCAATATCCGTAGCGATTAAAATATCTAAATTTCCATTTTTAAATCTTTCTAATGTCTGTTCTCTAATATTTTGATTCATATCTCCATTTAAAGCTGCACTATTATAACCAGATTGTTTTAATATTTCAGAAACTTCAATAGTTGCATGTTTAGTACGTACAAAAATTAATGCTGCATCAAAATCTTCAGCTTCAAGAAATTTTTTAAGAGCATCTATTTTTCGTCCAAAAGAAGTCCAATAACTTTGATTAATATTTGGTATTGTATCAATATTTGATGCAATTCTAATTTCATGAGGATTATTCATGAATTTTTTTGTAATATTTTTAATTTGTATTGGCATAGTAGCAGAAAATAATGCAATTTGATATCCTTTAGGTATAATAGATATTATATGTTCGACATCTTCAATAAAACCCATTCTTAACATTTCATCTGCTTCATCTAAAACTAAACTTTTTAACTTTGATAAATTAACAGTACCTCTTTTAATATGATCTAATAAACGTCCAGGAGTAGCAACAATTATTTGTGGTCCTAATCTTAATCCTTTTAATTGAATACTATATGATTGTCCTCCATATAATACCAATACATTTACGCCAAGCATAAATTTACTAAATAAAGATATTGCTTTTGATACTTGCATTGCTAACTCCCTAGTAGGAGCTAAAATTAAAATTTGAGTATTTTTATTAGATACACTAATATTTTGTAATAACGGTAAAGAAAATGCTGCTGTTTTACCACTTCCAGTTTGTGCTATACCTAATACATCTTTTTTAAATAATAAAGGTGGAATACATTCTTTTTGTATAGGAGATGGTTTAATATATCCAATTTTATTTAATGCTTTTAAAAGATAATTATTTAAACCAAGTTTAGCAAAAGTAATTTCAACATTAGTCATGTAATACACATGCCTCTTAATTTTATAATGTAAAAATTAAAATATAAATAATAATTATTTTTTAAAATTAATAAATAATGAATTATTTTATAATAATGTTTATTGAAACAATATATTAGATAAATTAAATTTATACATTATGTATTTTATTAAAGTTTTAAAATTATATTAAAATATATTTAATTAAATATATTTTAATATAATTTGTAATTATGTTTCAAAAAATAAACATAATCACAAATACTTTATTTTATTGAAAATATCAAAAAACAACTATAAAAAAAATTATTTAATTAATACTTATTATTAAAATAATTAATTTTATTATAAATCATGAATATAAATTATAAATAGAACTTAATTAAAGAAAATATATATTTAAATTGTTTTTTTATATATTATAATTATTAAATTTTATTAATAGCTGCTTTTATACTTAATCTTATACGTCCTTGTCTATCAATTTCCATAACTTTTACAAGAACTTTTTGTTGTAATTTTAAATAATCACTAACTTTATTTACATGTTTATTAGTAATTTGTGAAATATGAACTAATCCTTCTTTTCCATTATCTATAACAATAAAAGCACCAAAATCTACAATACGTATAACTTTACCATTATATATTTTTCCTACTTCTATATCTGCTGTAATTTCTTTTATACGACGAATAGCAAATTTTATTTGTGAATTATTTTTAGCAGCTATTTTTATAATTCCAGTATCTTCAATTTCTATAATTGTATCAGTTTCTTCAGTTAAAGCTCTAATTACAGAACCACCTTTACCTATCATATCTTTAATTTTTTCTGGATTAATTTTTATTGTATGTATTCTAGGAGCAAATTCTGATATATTTTTTCTAGGTGTAGAAATAACTTGTTTCATAACTTCTAAAATATGTAATCTTGCTGATTTAGCTTGAATTAATGCTAATTTTATTATTTCATAAGTAATACCTGTAATTTTAATATCCATTTGTAATGCTGTAATTCCTTCATGTGTACCAGCAACTTTAAAATCCATATCACCTAAATGATCTTCATCACCTAATATGTCAGATAATATTATAAAATTATTTTTATTTTTAATTAATCCCATAGATATACCAGCTACAGCATTTTTTATAGGAATTCCTGCATCCATCATTGCTAAAGAAGCACCACATACCGATGCCATCGAAGAAGATCCATTTGATTCAGTTATTTCTGAAACAATTCTTGTTGTATAAGGAAATTCTTCTATATTTGGCATAACTGGAATTATTGCTTTTTTTGCTAAATACCCATGACCAATTTCGCGTCTTTTAGGAGATCCTAAGATACCAATTTCACCTACAGCATATGGAGGAAAATTATAGTGAAAAATAAAATTATTTGTTCTATCTCCTAATAAATCATCTAAAATTTGTGCATCTCTTGTTGTTCCTAAAGTAGCAGTAACTAAAGATTGTGTTTCTCCTCTTGTAAATAATGCAGAACCATGTGTACGAGGTAATATTCCTGTACGTACATCTAAATTACGAATCATATCATGATCTCGTCCATCAATACGTAAATTATTATTAAATATTTTTTTCCTAATAATATTTTTTTCTAAATTATAAAAAATCTCATTAATTTGATTATTAGAAATATCATTATATTCTTGTTGTATTAATGTATTTACTTGTGATTTAATAGAATTAATTTCATTTGTTCTATTATTTTTTTCTTTAATATTATAAGCATCATTTAAAGAATTTTTAGCAAGAAAAATAATTTTTTTTTCTATTTCTTCATTAATTTTAATTAATTGCCATTCGAAATTATTTTTTTCAATTTTATCTGTTAATTTTTGAATGTTATCTATTAAAATTTGTTGTTCATTATGTCCAAATATTATTGCATTCATTATTTGATCTTCATTTAATGAATTAGCTTGAGCTTCAACCATTAAAATTTCATTTTTAGTACCAGTAACAACTAAATCTAATTGACTTTTTTTCATATCTTCTGTAGTAGGATTTAAAATATATTGGTTATTAATATATCCAACTCTTGAACTACCAATAGGGCCATTAAACGGGATACCAGATAAATTTAAAACAGCTGATGCACCAATAATAGCTACTATATCAGGATTAATAGATGTATTTACAGACATTACTGTTGCAGTAATTTGAATTTCATTTAAAAAACCTTTTGTAAATAAAGGTCTTATTGAACGATCAATTAAACGAGAAATTAATATTTCTCCTTCACTTTGTCTACCTTCTCTACGAAAAAAATTACCTGGAATACGTCCTGCTGCATATGATCTTTCTTGATAATTTACTGATAATGGAAAAAAAGATTGTTCTGGTTTTAGATTTTTATCTACCATTATAGTAACAAATACAGCTGTATCATCAATACTTACCATAACTGCCGATGTAGCTTGTCTTGCTATAATTCCTGTTTCAATAGTTACAATATTATTACCATATTTAAATCTACTAATAATTGGATTTAACAAAATAAATATCCTTAAATATAATTTTTATTGGAGATATAAAATTTTTAATTTAAAAAAAGATTAATAATTTTAAAAATGATTTATTTTCTTAAACCTAAATTTTCAATTAATAAGTTATACTTAATTAAATTCTTTTTTTTAAAAAAATCTAATAATTTTCTTCTATGTGATATCATTTTTAAAAGCCCACGACGACTATGATAATCTTTTTTATGAATTAAAAAATGTTTTTGTAAATGATTAATTTTAAATGTTAATAAAGCTATCTGTATTTTTGTTGATCCTTTATCAGTATTATGAATTCTATGTTTTTGAATAATTTTTATTTTATTTTCTTTATTAAAATACACAACTTAACTCCATTAAATTATTTATTGATGATATTAAAATTAATTTTGTTGGTTTATTAATTTATATTTTATTATATAACTTTTATTATCAACTTTACAAATTCCTATAAAAATATGTTTATTATAAATACGAAAAGTATTAATAATACTATTATTAATTTTTATTTTTTTACCATTTTTAAGATTATTAATTAAATTCATAGATAATTGTAATTTTGGTAAATAATTTAACATATAATCTGTAGGAAGTAATAATTTATCTAATAATGAAATATTTAATAAATTATTTTTATAATTATTTATTAAATTTTGTAATGTTTCAATTGTAACAATATTTTTATTTAAAATAGATAAATGAGAAATTTTAATTCTACGTAATTTTATTACATGTGCTCCACAATTTAACTTATCTCCTAAATTATCAATTATAGTACGAATATAAGTTCCTTTAGAACAATGTATTTTTAATTTAATTTTATCATTATTAAAATAAATTAATTGTAATTTATAAATTGTTACTTCTCTTTTATTTAATGATAAATTAATACCTAATCTAGCATATTTATAAAGAGGAATACCTTTAAATTTTATTGCAGAATACATAGTTGGAGTTTGTTTTATTTTTCCTCTAAATAAAGAAAGTGTTTTTTCTAATGTTGTTTTAGAAAAATTTATATTATTTTTCTTTATAATACAACCATCTTTATCAGCAGTATTTGTTTTTTCACCTAAACGAGCTGTAACAATATATTTTTTATCTGAATTAATTAAATAACTTGTAAATTTTGTTGTTTCTCCTAAACATATAGGAAGTAATCCACTAGCTAATGGGTCTAAAGTTCCTGTATGTCCTGCTTTTTTAGCCTTATATATAAATTTAATATATTGAAGAATTTTATTTGATGTATATCCAATAGGTTTATCTAATAATAATAAACCATTAACATGACGTTTATTTATAATTTTTCCTCATAGTTTAATATATTATGATTTTTATATATTATTTTTAGAAATATTTGTAATAATATTACTAATATACCTTCCTTTTTCTAAGGAAAAATCGGGAAAAAATATTAATTTTGGTATATTACGTAATATTATTCTTTTTTTTAAAATATATTTAATATATCCTGTAATATTATTTAAATAACAAATTGTTTTTTTTAAGTCATTATGTATTTCTTCTTTATATGGTAACATTATAAATATCTTTGCAAAAGATAAATCTTTTGATATTAATAGATCAGTAACTGTTATAAACTTATTTATACGAGGATCAGAAATATTATGTTGTAAAATATCTGATATTTGTCTTTTTAGTTCATTAGCAATTCTTAACTGACGATATAAATAGTCTACCATTATTTTATTTTACCTTTATAAATATATTATTTATTATTATTAATAATTATTTTTTTTTAATTTCGATATTTTCAAAAACTTCTATTTTATCTCCAATATAAATATCATTATAATTTTTAATACTAATACCACATTCCATTCCATTACGAACTTCATTTACATTATCTTTAAATCTTTTTAAAGATTCTAACATACCTTCATAAATTACATTATTATTTCTTAATAAACGTATTGAATTATGACGTTTTATTGTTCCTTTTAAAACATTACATCCTGCAATTACTCCAATTTTTGTAATTTTAAAAACATTTCTTACTTCAGCTAATCCTAATAATTTATATTTATATTCAGGAGATAAAACATTATTTATATATTTTTGTATATCATCAATTAAATTATAAATTATAGAAAAATATCTTATATCTATATTTTCTTTTTTAATTATGTTACGTGCTACATTATCAGCTTGTACATTAAAACCAATAATCATAACATTATTTAATGTTGCTAATGCTAAAGAAGTATCTGTTTCAGTAATTGATCCTACACCAGAACTAATAATCTTTATATTTATTTGATTATTAGATAAATTAATTAATATATTTTTAATAACTTCTATAGTCCCTTGTGAATTTGTTTTTAATAATATATTTAATTCATAAACTTTATTTTTATCTAATTCTAAAAAAATTTTTTTAAAGTTTTTTTGTTGATTAGCTATTTTTATTTCACGTGATTTATTTTTTCGATATATAGCAACTTCTTTAGCTTTTTTTTCATTACGAACTACTATTATTATATCTCCGGTTAAAGGCATACCAGATAAACCTAAAATTTCTATAGGAGTAGAAGGTCCTGCTTGTAATACTTCCATACCTTTTTCATTACGTAATCCTCTTATACGTCCATATTCAAAACCACATAATACAATATCACCTTTTTTTAACATACCTTCTCTTACTAAGATATTAGCTATAGGACCTCTTCCTTTATCTAAATAAGATTCAATTACTATTCCTTTTGCCATTCCTTTATTAATAGCTTTTAATTCTAAAATTTCTGCTTGTAATAAAATAGCATTTAATAAATCATTAATTCCTATCCCTAATTTAGCAGAAATATTAATAAATATATTATTACCTCCCCATGATTCAGAAATAATTTTATGATTACTTAATTGATTTTTAATATTTTCAATATTTGATGTAGTTTTATCAATTTTATTAATAGCTATAATTATAGGTACTTGTGCTGCTTTAGCATGCTGAATAGCTTCTATAGTTTGAGGCATAACACCATCATCAGCTGCTACTATTAAAACTACAATATCTGTAATTTGTATTCCTCTTAATCTCATTGATGTAAAAGCAGAATGTCCTGGAGTATCAATAAAAGTAATATTTTTATTATTTTTTAATTTAACTTGATATGCTCCTATATTTTGTGTTATACCTCCAATTTCATTAGAAGCTATTTGAGTAGAACGAATATAATCTAATAAGGAAGTTTTTCCATGATCTACATGCCCCATAACAGTTACTATAGGAGATCTATAAATTGGTGTCTCATTAATATTATCTCGATCATTAATTAAAGATATTTCTAAATCATTTTCATGATGTATAATAACTTTGTGACCCATTTCTTCTGCTATTAACTGAGCAGTTTCTTGATCTAAAAATTGATTAATATTTAATACTTCTTCTCCCATATTTATCATAGTTTTTATAATTTGAGAACTTTTAACAGCCATTTTATTAGCTAATTCTATTATACTAATAGTTTTATTAATAATAACATCACGATTTATATGTTTAATAGGTTTATTAAAATTTTGATATAAAATATGAGGATTATTATTAGTAATATTTTTAATTTTAGAATAAATTTTATGATCTTCTTTATCTATTCTATTATTTTTATAATATCTTTTTTTACGAGTAACTTTATTATTTCTCATATGAAAATTTAAATTTATATTTTTTTCATTTAAATTTTTTTTTTTATAAGAATGTTTTAAAAAAGAATTTTTTTTATTATTTATGTTTGATTTATCTTCTATTTTTTTATTTATTATATTATTTTTTTTATTTTTAACTTCTATATGGTTATTAATTTTATTTTTTCCCTGTATATTAATTTTTAATTGTTGCGTTTTTTTTTCTAATAAATAAATATTATTTTTATTAACAGATCTAATATCTTTTTTATTAATATTATTAGATAATATATTATGATTTTTTAATATAATTTTTTTTTTACGTATTTCAACTTTTACAGATTTATTTTGACCTTTATTATTTTGTATATTTAAAATACTATGTATTTTTTTTTGTAAAGTTAATTTTTTAATAAAATTATTTTGTATATTATCTAAGTATATAAAAAGTTTTTCTTTTTCTATTTGATTTACTAAATCATTTTCTGATTTAATAATATTAATATCAGAAAATTTCTGAATTATATATTTTACTGATTTTTGAATTTCAACAGCTAAAGATTTTATAGTTATAACAACATTATCTATCATGCTGTTTACTCCTCTATTTAAAAAAGTAATTTAGTTATACATTATTTTTTTTATTAAACCAACAAGTATTACGAGCAGACATAATCATTTTTCCTGCTTGCTCTTTTTTTAAACTATTTATATCAGATAAATCTTCAATACTTTGTTCTGCTAAATCTTTTATAGAAAGGATTCCTTTTAATTTTAATAAGTTAGCTAATTTATTATTCATTCCTTCAATATTTAATAAATCTTTATCTAAAGGTTTTTTATTTTTTATCTTTTTAATTAAAGATAAACTATATTTAGCTATTTCTTTTATTTTTCTTAAATAGTCTATAGATAAATTAAATTGACTAGTTAATTTATATAATTCATTAATAGGTATATATATTACTTCTTCTATAGAAGTAAGACCAGATTTAATTAATTGTATAGCTAAATTTTTATCAATCTTTAAATTTTTTACAAACATATCAATAATAGCTTTTTTTTCTTCCTTATGTTTTATCTGTAATTCATTATTTGTCATAACATTTAATTCCCATCCGCTTAATTGTGAAGCTAAACGGATATTTTGGCCATTACGTCCAATAGCTTTTGCTAAATTTGCTTCTTCTACAGCAATATCAACAATATGATTATTTTCATCTATTACTATTGATGATACATCAGCTGGAGACATAGCGTTTATAACAAATTGAGCTGGATTTTGATCCCATAAAACAATATCAATTTTTTCTCCATTTAATTCATTAGAGATAGCTTGTACTCTAGCACCTCTCATTCCAACGCATGCACCTACAGGATCTATACGTTTATCATGTGTTTTAACTGCTATTTTTGCTCTATAACCAGGATCTCTTGCTGCAGCTTTAATTTCAATTAATCCTTCATTTATTTCTGGTACTTCAATTCTAAATAATTCAATTAGCATTTTAATTTTTGATCTACTAATAAATAACTGAGGACCACGTAATACTTCTTTTACAGAAAAAAGAAGACCTTTAATTCTATCTCCAGGCCTAAAATTTTCTCTAGGTAACATATCTTCACGTAAAATAGTAGCTTCTGCACCATTACCTAAATCTAAATTTAGATAAGTTTTATTTATTTTTTTTACAATTCCATTTAATATTTTTCCTTCTTTTTGTCTAAATTGTTCAATAGTTACAGCTTTTTCTGCTTCTCTAACTTTATTTACAATAACTTGTTTAGCAATTTGTGTGGTTATACGATCAAAATTAATAGAAGTTATTTGATCATAAATATAATCACCTATATTTAATGAATTATCTTCAATACGTGCTGCATCTAATGTAATCTCTTTAGTAGGATAATGAACTTCTTTTACGATTAACCATTTTCTAAAAGTTTGAAAATTTCCGTTTTTACGATCAATATTAACATATACTTCTATATCATATTCATATTTTTTTTTTGTTGCACTTGCTAATGCACTTTCCATAGCTTCAAATATTTTTTCACGTGGTAAAGATTTTTCATTAGAAACAGCTTCAACAACAGCTAATATTTCTTTATTCATCCTAGTTATCCTCAAAACTAAATTTTTATATAATAGGGAACTAGATTAGCTTGATTAAATATTATTTATAAAATTTTATATTTAAAATTATTTATTTTAAATGGTAACAATATATATACATATTTTATTACTCCTTTTATATAAAGTTTAATTTAAATAATTTTAAATATAATTCAATAATTAAATTATTGAATTAATTTTATTTTAATAAATATATTAATTAGAAATGAGATCTAAATTGATAGTAAATGGTTGCGGGGATTGGATTTGAACCAACGACCTTCGGGTTATGAGCCCGACGAGCTACCAATCTGCTCCACCCCGCGTCTACTTAGTGATATACATGATATGTTAAAATATAAAAAAATATAATAAAAAAATAAACTGTGGTACCGAAGACGGGATTTGAACCCGTAAACCCATTTAAAGGGTACTACCACCTCAAGGTAGCGTGTTTACCAATTTCACCACCTCGGTTTATCATTAAATTAAATCATTTTTATGAATTAATATAATTATTTGTTACAATATTTTTTCTATGATTATTTAAATTACTTAATGTTAAACTAATCATAAAAAAAATTATAGCTAAAACAAAAATAGATTTAGTAATAATTTTATTAGGAGTATTAGTATTAAAAAAAGATTTTGAGTTATTCATAGAAGAACCAATATCAATAGTATTATTATTTTGTAACATAATTAAACCAATTAAAATTATTGATACTATAATAAATAAAATCAAAAATAATTTATACATAATACTATAAAAACATTTAAAATAAAATTATATATATAATAATATATCATTTAAATTTAATTTACAATACATTTTAATAGTTTTTATTATTTATATTTTAATAATATATAAAAAATATAATATTTATAAGTAATATTATAAATTAAAATAAAATTAATTTATTAAATTAATTATTTTTAATAAAATTATTTTTTTATCCATTCAGGTACTCTGACTTCTTTTCTAGACATTAAATCATCTATTTGTAATAAATCTATAGTTTCATATTTAATTAAAGCATTTTTCATTGCATGTAATATATCAATATTCTCTTTTAAAATTTTAAATGCTCTATTATAATTTTCTTGAATTAAATATTTAATTTCTTCATCGATGATACGTGCAGTTTGATCTGACATATATTTTGTTTTTGCTACATTTCTTCCTAAAAAAATTTCTCCTTCTTCTTCTGCATATAATAAAGGACCTAATTTTTTAGAAAAACCCCACTGGGTTACCATATTTCTTGCTAAATTAGTAGCAATTTTTATATCATTAGAAGCTCCAGTAGATACATATTTTTCTCCATAAATTATTTCTTCTGCGATACGACCACCATAAAGTGTAGAAATTTTACTTTCTAATTTTTGACGATTTAAACTAATAATATCAATTTCTGGTAAAAAAAATGTAACTCCTAATGCTTGACCTCTAGGAATTATAGTAACCTTATGCACAGGATCATGTCCAGGAACTAGTCTACCAATTATAGCATGTCCTGCTTCATGATAAGCAGTAGATTCTTTCTGAGATTCGGTCATAACCATGGAACGTCTTTCAGAACCCATCATAATTTTATCTTTAGATTTTTCAAATTCAATCATTGATACAAATTCATGATCTTTACGAGCAGCTAATAAAGCAGCTTCATTTACTAAATTCGCTAAATCAGCACCAGAAAATCCAGGAGTACCACGTGCTAAAATTGTAAGATTAACATCTTTCCCAAGTGGTACATTTTTTATATGTATATTTAATATTTGTTCTCTACCTCTAATATCTGGTAAACTTACTATTACTCTTCTATCAAATCTTCCTGGTCTTAAAAGAGCTGGATCTAATACATCAGGACGATTTGTTGCAGCAATAACAATAACACTTTCATTATGATTAAAACCATCCATTTCAACTAACATTTGATTTAATGTTTGTTCTCTTTCATCATGACCACCTCCTAAACCGGCCCCTCTTTGACGTCCTACTGCATCTATTTCATCAATAAATATAATACATGGAGATGATTTTTTTGCTTTATTAAACATATCACGAACTCTAGAAGCTCCTACTCCAACAAACATTTCAACAAAATCAGATCCAGAAATAGTAAAAAATGGTACTTTAGATTCTCCTGCTATAGCTTTTGCTAATAAAGTTTTTCCTGTACCTGGTGGACCTACCATTAATACTCCTTTAGGAATTTTACCACCTAATTTTTGAAATTTTAATGGTTCTTTTAAATAATCTACAATTTCTTTTACTTCTTCTTTTGCTTCATCACATCCAGCTACATCATTAAATGTAGTTTTTATTTGATCTTTTGTTAACATACGAGCTTTACTTTTACCAAACGATAATGCACCTTTTCCTCCTCCTTGAATTTGACGCATAAAAAATAACCAAATAAAAATAATTAAAATCATAGGAAACCATGATATAAATATAGATAATAATATATTAGGACTTATAGGAGGTTCACCAAATACTTTAATATTTTTATCTAATAATATTTTAAGTAAATTAGGATCACTTATAGGCATATAAGTTGTATATTTACTATTATCTTTTTTATAAACATTAACTTGACGTTCACTAATATCAACTGAATTTATTTGTTGATGTTTAATTTCTGATAAAAAAGTTGAATATTCTATTTTTGATGTTGTATCATCTTTATTTGGATTTAAACTCTGGCAAACAGATATTAAAGTAATTGCAATCGCTAACCAGAGCATTATATTTTTTGCTATACCGCTCAAAAGAGTAACTCCATTATCATTTTTAATATAAATACAATAACATATTATTTATTTTGATATCCTTTTGCTACAATATATATTTCACGAGAACTAGATCTTGAAGCATTAGGTTTTCTAATTTTTATTGTTTTAAATAATGAATTAATTTTTTTTAAATATTTTTTTAATTCTATACCTTGAAATACTTTTATCAAAAAATTTCCATTAAAATCTAATATAGAATAACATAATTTTAAAGCTAATTCACTTAAATAAAAAAATTTAGGTATATCTATTTCTGATATACCAGAAATATTAGGAGATATATCGGACATTATTACTTGTGCTTTTAAATTATTTAATTTATTTTTAATTAAATTAAATATATTTTTATCACATAAATCTCCTTGTATATACTCTACATTATTTATTTGTTTCATTGGTAATAAATCACAAGCTATTATTTTTCCTTTTAATCCAATTTTTATTGATGCAAATTTAGACCAACCTCCAGGAGAACATCCTAAATCTATAACTATCATATTTGGTTTAAAAATTTTATCTAATTTTTGTATTTGTTGTAATTTAAACCATGATCGTGATCTTAATTTATTATTTTTTTTTACCTGTTTAACATAGATATCTTTAAGATATTTTTTTAACCAAATATTTTTTTTTTTATTTTTTTTATAAAACATTAATTTTATTTATTAAAATAATAAATAGATATGATTATATTTATGATAAATTATTAAAAATAATTATTTTAATTAATTTAAATATATTTTAAATAAGTATAACAAAAAAATTTTTTAATTACAATTTAAGTAAATGAATACTTATATTATTTTTTATTAAAAAATCTAATTTATTAATAATAAATATTATTTAATATTTATTATTTAAATTAGATTTAAATTTTTATAAAAAAATTTTAAATAATTTATTTCTTTTTAATATTCATAATTATAATTAAAAATATAAGTTTTTATTAATAAATTAAAAATATTTTAATTATTATGTTAATATTAATTTATTTATATAATAGTTTTATTATAAAATAAAATTATTATGTAATTTATTCTTTATTTAAATTTGCATTTAATAATTCAGTTAAATTTGCAGATGCCGATGCTGTTGTAGTAATATTATTTTTTCTTTTTTTAATACGATTTTTATGATAAGAATATCCGGTACCAGCTGGAATTAATCTTCCAACAATAACATTTTCTTTTAAACCTCTTAATCCATCAAATTTTCCTGCAACAGAAGCTTCTGTTAATACTCTTGTAGTTTCTTGAAAAGAGGCAGCAGAAATAAAAGATGCAGTTGCTAAAGATGCTTTAGTAATACCTAATAAATCATGAGTATAAGATATTATTTTTTTTCCTTGTTCTTTTAATTTTTTATTAGTTATCTTAATTTGAGATACTTCAACTTGTTCTCCATCTAAAAAATCAGAATCTCCTTTGTTTTTAATTGTTGCTTTACGTAACATTTGTCGTATTATAACTTCAATATGTTTATCATTTATTTTTACTCCTTGTAAACGATATACTTCTTGAACTTCATTAATTATATAATTTGTTACTTCATTAACACCTTTTAAACGTAATATATCATGTGGAGATTCAGAACCATCTGAAATAATATCTCCTTTATTTACTAATTCTCCTTCAAATACATTTATTTGTCTCCATTTTGGTATCATTTCTTCATATATATCTTCATTATTATTAATAGGACTAATTATTATACGTCTTTTACCTTTAGTTTCTTTACCAAAAGAAATTACACCACTAATTTCCGCTAAAATAGCTGACTCTTTTGGACGACGAGCTTCAAATAAATCTGCTACTCTAGGTAATCCTCCAGTTATATCTTTAGTACCTCCTGATTCTTGTGGTATCCTTGCTATAATGTCTCCTGCATGAATATTAACACCATTTTCTAAGTGAACTATTGTTTTACTAGGTAAAAAATAATGAGCAGGAATGTCAGTTCCAGGAATAAGAATATCTTCATTTTTATAATTTACAATTTTTAACATAGGTCTTAAATCTTTTCCTATTGAAGTTCTTTCAGATGTATCTAATACTACAATAGAAGATAAACCTGTTAATTCATCAGTTTGACGAATAATAGTTTGACTATCTAACATATCAATAAATTTTACTTTTCCATTAACTTCACTAATTATAGGCATAGTATGTGGATCCCAATAAGCAATTATTTCTCCTGAATTAATTTTTTCACCATTTTTTTTAGTTATAATTGCTCCATATGGTATTTTATATTTTTCCTTTACACGTCCAAATTTATCTAAAATTTTTAATTTAACATTTCTTGAAGTAATAACTAATTTACCATCAGAATTAATAACTGATTTCATATTTGTTAGATTTATAGTTCCCTTATCTTTTATTTGTATACTAGATTCAGATGCTACTCTAGAAGCTGCTCCACCTATATGAAATGTTCTCATAGTTAATTGTGTTCCAGGTTCACCTATTGATTGAGCTGCAATTACTCCAATTGCTTCTCCTTTATTAATAATATGTCCTCTTGCTAAATCACGACCATAACAATTAGCACATACACCAAAATCAGTTTCACAACTTACTACAGATCTCACTTCAATAGTATCAATAGAATATTGATCTAATAAATCACAATATTTTTCATTTAATAATGTATTTCTAGGAATTAAAATATTTTTTTTACCTGGTATTAAAATATCTTTTGCAGTTACTCTTCCTAAAACTCTTTCTCTAAGAGATTCTTTTACATCTCCTCCTTCAATTATAGGAGATATTTCAATACCATTTTTAGTTAAACAATCATTTTCTGTTATTACTAAATCTTGAGCAACATCAACTAATCTACGAGTTAAATAACCTGAATTTGCTGTTTTTAAAGCAGTATCTGCTAATCCTTTTCTTGCACCGTGAGTAGATATAAAATATTGTAATACATTTAATCCTTCTCTAAAATTAGCTGTTATTGGAGTTTCAATAATAGATCCATCAGGTTTGGCCATTAATCCTCTCATACCAGCTAGTTGTCTAATTTGAGCAGCTGAACCTCGTGCACCAGAATCTGCCATCATAAAAATATTATTAAAAGAAATTTGTTTTTCTATTATTCCTTTTTTATTGATTACATTTTCTGTAGATAAATTTTTCATCATTGCTTGTGCAACTTTTTCATTAGCTACTGACCAAATATCAATAACTTTGTTATATCTTTCTCCTGAAGTTACTAATCCTGACTGAAATTGTTCTTGTATTTCAGAAACTTCAGATTCTGCTTCTAATATGATTGAAGATTTTTTTTTAGGAATAATAATATCATCAATTCCTACAGAAGACCCTGATCTAGCTGCATAATAAAATCCAGTATACATAATTTTATCTGCAAAAATAACTGTAGGTTTTAATCCTAAAATTCTATAACATATATTTAACATTTTAGAAATTGATTTTTTACCTAAAGTTTTATTTATTATTTTATAAGGTAAACCTTTTGGTACATACATCCAAAATATTGCTCTACCTATTGTAGTATTTACAATATTTCTATTTTTTATCCATTCATTATTTTTATTTTTATAATATTCAGTTATTCTAACTTTAACACGTGCATGTAAATCTCCTTGTCCTGTACGATAAGCTTTTTCTGCTTCTTTAGGATTAGATAATATCATATCTTCTCCTTTAGCATTAATCCTTTCTCTAGTCATATAATATAAACCTAAAACTACATCTTGTGATGGAACAATAATAGGTTCTCCATTAGCTGGTGATAAAATATTATTAGTAGACATCATAAGTGCTCTAGCTTCTAATTGTGCTTCTAAAGTTAGAGGAATATGGACAGCCATTTGGTCGCCATCAAAATCAGCATTATAGGCTGCACATACAAGAGGATGTAATTGTATTGCTTTTCCTTCAATTAATATTGGTTCAAAAGCTTGTATTCCTAACCTATGTAAAGTTGGTGCACGATTTAATAATATTGGATGTTCTCTTATAACTTCTTCTAAAACATCCCAAACTACAGATTCTTCTTTTTCAACCATTTTTTTTGCAGATTTAATTGTAGTTGCTAATCCTTGTATTTCTAATTTTCCATATATAAATGGTTTAAATAATTCTAAAGCCATTTTTTTAGGTAAACCACATTGATTTAAATGTAAATAAGGTCCTACTGTAATAACAGATCTTCCTGAATAATCTACTCTTTTTCCTAATAAATTTTGTCTAAACCTTCCTTGCTTACCTTTAATCATATCTGCTAATGATTTTAAAGGTCTTTTATTAGATCCTATTATTGCTCTTCCTCTTCTACCATTATCTAAAAGAGCATCAACTGCTTCTTGTAACATACGTTTTTCATTTCTTACTATAATATCAGGAGCTGATAATTCTAATAAACGTTTTAATCTATTATTACGATTAATAACACGACGATATAAATCATTTAAATCAGAAGTAGCAAATCTTCCTCCGTCTAATGGTACTAAAGGTCTTAAATCAGGAGGTAAAACTGGTAATACATTCATTATCATCCATTCCGGTTTATTTCCTGAATGAATAAAAGATTCAAGTAATTTTATACGTTTAGTAATTTTTTTTCTTTTAGTTTCAGAATTAGTATTATATAATTCATTACGTAAAAATTCACATTCTTCTTCTAAATTAATATTTTTTAACAAGTATTCAATAGCTTCTGCTCCCATTTTTGCATTAAATTCATCTCCAAATTCTTCTAATGCATCTAAATATTGTTCTTCTGTTAAAATTTGTCTTTTATTTAATTTTGTTATACCTTCTTCAACAATAACATAAGATTCAAAATATAATACTCTTTCGATATCTTTTAATGGCATATTTAATAATAATCCTATCCTAGAAGGTAATGATTTTAAAAACCATATATGTGCAGTAGGAGATGCAAGTTCAATATGTCCCATTCTTTCACGTCTAACTTTAGTTTGTGTAACTTCAACACCACATTTTTCACATATTACACCACGATGTTTTAATCTTTTATATTTTCCACATAGACACTCATAATCTTTTACAGGTCCAAAAATACGAGCACAAAATAAACCATCTCTTTCTGGTTTAAAAGTACGATAATTAATTGTTTCTGGTTTTTTTACTTCTCCAAAAGACCAAGATCTAATTATATCAGAAGAAGCTAAAGAAATTTTTATTGCGTCAAATTCTTCTATTCTATTTGGTGATTTTAAAAGCTTAAATAAATCTTTCACAAAAAAATTACCTCACTCATATTAGGAATTAATAAAAGTATTTAAATTAAAATAATTAATTATAAATTTTATTCTTTATTTTCTAATTCAATATTTATTCCTAATGAACGTATTTCTTTAAGCAAAACATTAAATGATTCTGGCATTCCTGGTTCCATTTGGTGATTTCCATCAACAATATTTTTATACATTTTTGTTCTACCATTTACATCATCAGATTTAATTGTTAACATTTCTTGTAAAGTATATGCTGCTCCATATGCTTCTAAAGCCCATACTTCCATTTCTCCAAATCTTTGCCCTCCAAATTGAGCTTTACCTCCTAATGGTTGTTGTGTAACTAAACTATATGATCCTGTAGATCTTGCATGCATCTTATCATCTACTAAATGATTTAATTTTAACATATACATATAGCCTACAGTTACAGGTCTTTCAAATTTTTCACCTATAAGACCATCATATAATGTAATTTGTCCTGAAATTGGTAAACCAGAAAGTTTTAATAATTTTTTTATTTCACTTTCTTTAGCTCCATCAAAAACTGGAGTTGCAATTGGCATCCCTTGTTTTAAATTATTTGCTAAAGATAATATTTCTTTATCTGAAAAATTATTAAAATCTATATTTTGTCTAATATTATTACCTATATTATAAGCTTTTTGAATAAAACAACGTATTTCTTCAATATTTTTTTGTTGTTGTAATAATAAGTTAATTTTATTACCAATACCTTTTGCAGCCATACCTAAATGTGTTTCTAAAATTTGTCCTATATTCATTCTAGATGGAACACCTAAAGGATTTAATACAATATCAACAGGATAACCATTATCATCATACGGCATATCTTCTACAGGACAAATTTTAGATATTACTCCTTTATTACCATGTCTTCCTGCCATTTTATCTCCTGGTTGTACTTGTCTTTTAACAGCTAAATTAACTTTAACTATTTTTAATATACCAGGAGCTAAATCATCACCTTGAGTTATTTTCTTTTTTTGTATATTAAGTATTTTATTAAATTTTATTTTTAATTCATCATATTGTTTTATGAGATTATTTAATTTATTTCCTTTTTCTTTATTTTGAGAAGAAAATAATTTAACCCAATGATTTAAAGAATATTTTAATATATCTTCTTTATGAATACCATTTTGTATTAGAAATAAACGTATACGTGTAAAAATATTTACTTCAAATATTTTTTGTTCATCAAACAAATCTTTTTTAATTTGTTTTAATTCCATTTCCTCAATTTCTAAAGTTCTTTTATCTTTTTTTACTCCATCTCTTGTAAAAATTTTTACATCAATAACAGTACCTGAAACTCCATTAGGAACTCGTAATGATGTATCTTTTACATCAGAAGCTTTTTCTCCAAAGATAGCACGTAATAATTTTTCTTCTGGTGATAATTGTGTTTCTCCTTTAGGAGTAACTTTTCCAACTAAAATATCACCACTTGTTACTTCAGCACCAATATATACAATACCTGATTCATCTAATTTAGATAAAGAAGATTCACTAACATTAGGAATATCTGAAGTAATTTCTTCAGATCCTAATTTAGTATCACGAGATATACATGATAATTCTTGTATATGAATAGTTGTAAATCTATCTTCTTGTACAATTTTTTCTGAAAGTAATATAGAATCTTCAAAATTATAACCATTCCATGGCATAAAAGCTACTCTCATATTCTGGCCAAGTGCTAATTCACCCAAATCTGTAGAAGGCCCATCTGCTAATACATCTCCTTTTTCTACTAAATCATTTAACTTAATACATGGAATTTGATTAATACAAGTATTTTGATTAGATCTTGTATATTTAGTTAAATGATAAATATCAATACCTTTTGTTTGTATATTTGTTTCATCATTATCATTAATTTTGATAATAATACGAGATGCATCTACATATTGTACAATTCCTGAATTTTTTGCAATAATAGTTACCCCTGAATCTACAGCTACTATTCTTTCCATTCCAGTACCAACTAAAGGTTTTTCTGATTTTAAAGTAGGTACAGCTTGTCTTTGCATATTAGCACCCATTAATGCTCTATTTGCATCATCATGTTCTAAAAATGGAATTAAAGAAGCTCCTACAGAAACTATTTGTTGATTTGAAACATCCATATAATTAATTTGTTCTTTTTTAAATAAACTAGATTCACCTTTATTTCTACATGTAACTAAATCATTTAAAATTAATCCATTTGATGGATTAATTTTAGTATTAGCTTGAGCAATAATAAAATTTCCTTCTTCTATAGAAGATAAATAGTGAATAATATTAGTAACATAAGCATTATTAACACAACGATAAGGTGTTTCTAAAAAACCATATTTATTAGTTCTCGCATAAACTGATAATGAATTAATTAAACCTATATTAGGACCTTCTGGTGTTTCAATAGGACATACTCTACCATAATGAGTAGGATGAACATCTCTAACTTCAAAACCTGCCCTTTCTCTAGTTAAACCTCCCGGTCCTAAAGCTGAAATACGTCTTTTATGTGTAATTTCTGATAATGGATTATTTTGATCCATAAATTGAGATAATTGGCTTGAACAAAAAAATTCTTTTATAGCAGCAGAAATAGGTTTAGCATTAATCATATCTTGAGGCATTACATTATTATTATCACTTAATGATAATCGTTCTTTAACAGAACGTTCAACACGAATTAATCCTATACGAAATTGATTTTCTACCATTTCTCCAACAGATCTAATTCTTCTATTACCTAAATGATCAATATCATCTATTTCTCCTCTACCATTACGTATATCTATTAATTTTTTAATTACATCAATAATATCTTGTTTATTTAAAATTCCAGAACCAATTATATTATTACGTAATAAAGAACGATTAAATTTCATTCTTCCTACAGAAGATAAATCATAACGTTCTATATTAAAAAATAATTTTTTAAATAATAATTCTGCTGATTCTTTAGTAGGAGGTTCACCAGGTCTCATCATTCTATATATTTCTACTAAAGCTTCTAATTTATCAGCAGTAACATCTATTCTTAATGTCTCAGATATATATGGACCATTATCTAAATCATTAGTAAATATTGTATCAATTACGTCATATTCATGAGTTTCTAATATTTTATCAATACTATCTAATTCTAAATAAGAATTAGCAGAAATTATAATTTCTCCTGTTTTACTATTTATATAATCTTTAGATACTACTTTTCCTATAAGATAATCTTTTGGTATGTTTATATATTTAATTTTATTTTTTTTTAAATTATTTATATGTCTTAAAGTAATACGTTTTCCTTTTTCTATATAAATTATACCATTAACTATTATATCAAATAATGCTGTTTCTCCTCTTAATCTATCTGGTATTAATTTTATTGATAATTTTTCATTTTTGATAATATAGATGTTTTTTTCAAAAAAAATATCTAAAATTTTTTCAGTATCATAACCTAAAGCTTTTAACATTATTGTAACTGGTAACTTTCTTCTTCTATCAATACGAAAAAAAATATTATCTTTTGGATCAAATTCAACATCTAACCATGATCCTCTATATGGAATAATACGAGCATTATATAATATTTTCCCTGAAGTATGTGTTTTTCCTTTATCACTATCAAAAAATACTCCAGGACTACGGTGTAATTGAGATACTACTACTCTTTCAATACCATTAATTATAAAAGTACCATTTTTTGTCATTAATGGAATTTCTCCCATATATACTTCTTGTTCTTTTATAATTTTTTTATTTATTTCTGATAATTCTTTATTATGAATAATTAATTGTAATATTACACGTAAAGGTGCAGAATAAGTCATACCTCTTATTTTACATTCTTTAACATTAAAAATAGCTTTACCCAAACGATAATTTATATAATGTAATTCACAATTACCACTATAACTTTTTATTGGAAAAATAGATTTAAAAGCAGCCTCTAATCCATATTTCCCCGTAAGATCTTGTTTTATAAATTTTTTAAATGAATCAAGTTGTATAGAAAGTAAATATGGAATACTTAAAACTTGAGATTGTTTACCAAAATCTTTACGAATACGTTTTTTTTCAGTTTGAGAATAAACCATATGGTTCCTCAGTTATCTGATAAATTGAGTAAATTTATTCACTATCTGTATATTAATGAATAGTGTACATATTATTTTAAATTTAAATTTTATTTGAATAATATCTAATATATATTATAAAATGTTTTAAAAAAATTTAGTAATTTTATAATTAATATTATTTATATGTTAAAAAATTATTTTATTTCTATTTCAGCTCCAGATATTTTTAATATTTTTTCTAAAGCTAAAGCTTCTTCTTTATTAATAGCTTCTTTAAGTATAACAGGAGCTGATTCTACTAAATCTTTAGCTTCTTTTAATCCTAAGCTTATAGCATTTCTTACTGCTTTTATAACTGCTATTTTATTTTTACCTATATTTTTTAAATACACATTAAATTCAGTTTGCTCTTCTACTTCTTCTACAATTTTATCATTAGCTGTATTTGTCATAATAGTAGCTGATGATACTCCAAATTTTTTTTCCATATCACTTATTAAATCCATTATATCCATAATAGACATAGTACTAACAGCTTCTATTATTTGTTTTTTAGTTATAGACATAAAAAATTCCTAAAAGTTAAAAATAATGTATTATTTTTAATAAAAATTATTTTTTATAAATTAATTTTTTTTGTATTTTTAATAACTACTAATATTTTAATAAATTTTCCTATAGCAGACTCTTTAATTATAGCTAACATAAGAGATAAAGCTTCTTTATAAGTAGGTAATTTAGCTAGTTTATCGATATCTTTAGCATCAATTAATTTACCATTAAAAGATGCAATTTTAATTTTAAAATTAGTATTAGTTTTAGAAAAGTTTTTAAATAAACGTGCTGCTGCACCAGGATGTTTAAGTGAATATCCAATTAATATTGGTCCATTTAATTGATTTTGTAAACATTCAAAATTACTATTTTTTATAATTAATTTTAATAATTTATTTCTAACTACTCCTATAAAAACATTATTTTCACGACTGTTTTTTCTTAATTGAGTAATATTGTTAACACTTACACCACAAGCATTAGCAATAACAACAGACAAAGCTTTTTGATTTATTTTACTTAATTTTGCAACAATCATTTTTTTTTCTTTAATATTTAATGGCATTATATTATTGCACTCCTGAGTTTTAATATAAAAGAATTAAATAATTAGAATTGATATTTTAAATATAAAATAATTGTATTTAAATATGTATATGATATTTTTAATTAAAAACAATTATTTTAATATAAAAAAAACTATTCGTAAAGTAAAAAAATTAAATATTTATTAAAGACGTTGTTATATTAATAGAAATTCCCATTGTCGATGAAATATATATTTTTTTAATAAAATTTCCTTTTATTTGTGATGGTTTATGTTTTTTTAAAATATTTATTATATACTCTATATTTTCTTTTATTTTATAATTATCAAAATTAATTTTACCTATATTAGTATGAATAATACCATTTTTATCATTACGTAAAGTAATTTGTCCTTTTTTAATTTTATTTATAGTTTCTTTTATATTTTCAGTAATGGTTCCTAGTTTAGGATTAGGCATTATCCCTCGTGGACCTAAAATTGGAGCTAATTTTCTAACTAAATTCATTGCTTCTGGAAGAGTTATTACTACATTAATTTTTTTTTCACCATTTTTAATTTTTATTGCTAAATCTTCCATACCAACTAAATCTGCACCTGCTTCTTTAGCTTCTATTGCTTTATCTCCGTGAGCAAATACAGCAATTTTTATACGTTTGCCTGTTCCATGTGGTAAAATAATATTTTTTCTAATATTTTGTTCTGATTTTTTTGAATCAATACCTAATTGTATTGCAATATCAATACTTTCAATAAAATTAACTGTACTAAATTTTTTTAACTCATTAATAGCTTCATCAATAGAAAATTTTTTATTTTGATTAATTTTACTATACATATTAGTCATACGTTTTGTTTGTTTAACCATTATTATACTTTAATCCTCTATTACTAAACCCATAGAAAGAGCTGTTCCTTCTATAGAAAGCATCATTGCTTCAATATTTACTCCTGTCATATCAACAGATTTCAATTTTGCTATCTGACGAATTTGATCATGAGTTATTTTACCTATTTTTTCTATTTTTGGTTTACTAGAACCAGATTTAATTCCTATTGCTTTTTTTATTAAAAATGATGCAGGAGGTGTTTTTGTAATAAATGAAAAAGAACGATCTAAATAAATAGTAATTATAACAGGAATAGGCATGCCTTTTTCTAAATTACTAGTTTGAATATTAAATTTTTTACAAAAATCCATTATATTAATTCCATGTTGACCTAATGCTGGTCCAATAGGAGGACTAGGATTAGCAATTCCTGCTGAAACTTGTAATTTAACATAAGTTTTAATTTTTTTTGCCATTATTATTCCTTGTAATTAATAATTTAATTAAAAAATAAAAAATTTTATATAAATTAATTATCCTTTTTCTACTTGACTAAAATCTAAATCAACAGGTGTTGCTCTACCAAAAATTGATACTGATACTTTTAAACGACTTTTTTCATAATCAACTTCTTCAACAACACCATTAAAATCAGAAAAAGGACCATCGTTTACACGAATCATTTCTCCAGCTTCAAATAATATTTTTGGTCTTGGTTTATCTCCAATTTGTTGAAGGCGACTTTTTATTATATCTATTTCTTTATTACTAATAGGTGATGGATTATCAGAAGTACCTCCTACAAAACCTAATACTCTAGGAACGCTACGAACTAAATGCCAACTAATATCTTTCATAATCATATTAATTAAAATATATCCAGGAAAAAATTTACGTTCACTTTTATAACGTTGTCCACTACGAATTTCTACAACTTCTTCTGTAGGTATTAAAATATCTCCAAAAAGTTCATCCATATTATTAATATTAATATGTTCTTTAAGAGATTGTGCTACACGATTTTCAAATCCAGATCGAGCTTGAATTACATACCATCTTTTTTGTATAGATTTAGTCATTTATAATCTCATATTAGTTAAAAAAGATATTAAATAAATTAAAATGCTATCAAGTCCCCAAATAATTATTGATATAATTAAAGTAATTATTATAATAATTAAAGTTACTTGTAAAGTTTCTTTATAAGTTGGCCAAATTACTTTACGTGTTTCTATACGTGCTTCACGAATAAATAAAAATATTTTTTTTCCTGTGTTAGTAGACAATATAATAAAAACTATTAAAATTAATATAGGGCAAATAACTATTATTCTGATAGGAAATTCTATATTTTGATATAAATAATCATATATTATAATTGAAATAAATAAAAATATACTAATAGTCCATTTTATAATTTCTAAAATGTATTTACTCCTTTTAAATCCTAAATTATTAATCATATATAAACCAATAAGAAATAAACTTAGTTCAATAACATGTTATTTAAATAATATTTAATAAAAATATTCTTTATAATTAGATTATTTATGTTATTTTAAATTATTAAAAAAAGAATCAAAGGGATTAATATTTTAATACCCTATCATCTTCTTTTATTTTATTATTATTTTAATATTTTAGTAACAACTCCAGCACCAACAGTTCTTCCACCCTCACGAATAGCAAATCTTAAACCATCAGTCATAGCAATAGGATTTATTAAAGTTACGGTCATTTTAATATTATCACCAGGCATTACCATTTCAATTTCTTCTGGTAATTCAATAGTTCCAGTAACATCAGTAGTTCTAAAATAAAATTGTGGACGATAACCTTTAAAAAATGCAGTATGCCTTCCACCTTCATCTTTAGATAAAACATATACTTCTGATTCAAATTGAGTATGAGGTTTTATGGATCCTGGTTTAGCTAAAACCTGTCCTCTTTCAATCTCTTCTCTTTTAATACCTCGAAGTAAAATTCCTACATTTTCTCCAGCGCGACCTTCATCTAATAATTTACGAAACATTTCAACTCCTGTACAAGTAGATTTTACAGTATTTCTAATACCAACAATTTCTACTTCTTCTCCTACTTTAATTATTCCTCTTTCAACTCTTCCTGTTACAACTGTTCCTCTTCCAGAAATAGAAAAAACATCTTCAATTGGTAATAAAAACGGCTGTTCAATAGCTCTTTTAGGTTCAGGTATATAATTATCTAAACAATTTGATAATTCAATAATTTTTTTCTCCCAAATTATATCACCTTCTAATGCTTTAAGAGCAGAACCACGAATTATTGGAGTTTTTTCTCCTGGAAAATCATATTGAGTTAATAAATCACGTATTTCCATTTCTACTAATTCTAATAATTCCTCATCATCAACTAAGTCACATTTATTAAGAAAAACAACAATATAAGGAACTCCAACTTGTCTCGCTAATAAAATATGTTCTCTTGTTTGAGGCATTGGACCATCTGTAGCTGCAACTACTAATATAGCACCATCCATTTGTGCTGCTCCAGTAATCATGTTTTTTACATAATCAGCATGTCCAGGACAATCTACATGTGCATAATGACGATATTTTGTATCATATTCTACATGAGAAGTATTAATAGTAATACCTCTTTCTTTTTCTTCTGGAGCATTATCTATTTGATCAAAAGCTTTAGCTGAACCACCATATTTTTTAGATAACACAGTTGTAATAGCTGCTGTCAAAGTTGTTTTACCATGATCAACATGTCCTATGGTACCTACATTAATATGTGGTTTAGAACGTTCAAATTTCTCTTTAGACATAGAATAATTCCTTCTATATTATTTTCTTTTATAAAATAAAAAAAAATTATTTAATTATTGAACTATTATTTACATCTAGAATCAATAATAATTTGTGAAATATTATTAGGTGCTTCAGTATATTTTAAAAATTCCATAGAATATGATGATCTTCCTTGAGTATAAGAACGTAAATCAGTAGCATAACCAAACATTTCAGATAATGGTACACAAGCACGTATTAATTTACCAGTTGGAATATTATCTATTCCTTCTATAATTCCTCTTCTACGATTTAAATCTCCTATTACATCTCCCATATATTCTTCAGGAGTTTCTACTTCTACCTTCATAATAGGTTCTAATAATACTGGATTAGCTTGTTTAAATGCATTTTTAAATGCAATTGAAGCGGCTAATTTAAATGCTAATTCTGAAGAATCTACATCATGATATGATCCATAATGTAATCTAACTGCAATATTTACAACTGGATAACCAGCCATTGGTCCTGATTTTAACTGTTCTTGAATACTTTTATCTATAGACGAAATATATTCACTAGGTATTACACCACCTTTTATATCGTTAGTAAATAAGTATCCTATGTTATTTTTTTTATTAAGTTTAATTGGAGATATATCTATAACAACATGACCATATTGTCCTCTTCCACCAGTTTGTTTTATATGTTTACCTTCTATATTTAATGCATCTTTTTTTATAGTTTCACGATAAGATACTTGAGGTTTACCAACATTAGCAGATACATTAAATTCTCTTTTCATCCTATCAACTATAATTTCTAAATGAAGTTCACCCATACCAGCAATTATAGTTTGGTTGCTTTCTTCATCAGTCCAAGTACGTAATGATGGATCTTCTTTTGTTAATCTATTTAATGCTAATCCCATTTTTTCTTGATCAACTTTAGTTTTAGGTTCTATTGCAATAGAAATTACAGGATCTGGAAATTCCATTTTTTCAAGAATAATACTTTTTTCAGGAGAACATAATGTATCTCCTGTAGTAACATCTTTTAAACCAATCGCAGCAGCAATATCTCCAGCATGAACTTTTTTAATTTCTTCACGTTTATTAGCATGCATTTGTACGATTCTTCCAATTCGTTCTTTTTGCATTTTAATAGGATTAAAAATTAAATCACCACTACTTATTGTACCAGAATATACTCTAAAAAAAGTTAAGTTACCAACAAATGGATCGTTTGCTATTTTAAAAGCTAATGCAGAAAAAGGTTCATTATCATTGGATTTACGAATAGATAATATTTTTTGTTTATTATCTATAATTCCTTCTATAGGGGGTATATCAGTTGGTGCTGGTAAAAATTCAATTACTGCATCTAACATAGCTTGTACTCCTTTATTTTTAAAAGCAGAGCCACAAGTTATTAAAGTAATTTCATTATTTAATACTCTTTTTCTTAAAGATAATTTTATTTCCTTTTCAGAAAGATCTATTCCATCTAAATATTTATCCATTAATTTTTCATCTGATTCTACAGCTGATTCAATTAATTTTTGACGCCAAAAATTTGATTCTTTTATCATATTTCTGGGTATATTATTATAATTAAAAGTTGTACCTTGATCTTTATCATTCCAACTTATTGCCTTCATTTTAATTAAATCTATAACACCAATAAATTTATCTTCAGATCCAATAGGTAATTGAATTGGAACAGTTTCTGTAAATAAATTTTTTTGAATCTGGTTAACAACTTTCAAAAAATTAGCTCCCATACGATCCATTTTATTTATAAATGCTATTCTTGGAACTTTATATTTATTTGCTTGTCTCCATACTGTTTCTGATTGTGGCTGAACACCTCCAACTGCACAATAAATCATTACTACTCCATCTAAAATTCTCATAGATCTTTCTACTTCAATTGTAAAATCAACATGTCCAGGTGTATCAATAATATTAATTCTATGTGATTTATATTGGTTAGCCATTCCTGACCAAAAAGCTGTAGTAGCTGCTGATGTAATAGTAATCCCTCTTTCTTGTTCTTGTTCCATCCAATCCATAGTTGCAGCACCATCATGTACTTCACCTATTTTATGATTAACTCCAGTATAAAAAAGAATCCTTTCAGTAGTAGTAGTTTTACCTGCATCAATATGTGCACTAATACCAATATTACGGTAACGTGTTATAGGAGTTATACGACTCATTTGATTCCTCTATTATATATAAATACTGAAAAATTTAAATATATTATTAAATTCATTAAGCAATAATGAATATTACATAATATTGATATATTTATTAGCTACAACATATTTTATTGATGAATTTATTAGTTTAATAATTTAATACCTATCTATGTATTAAGTAATATATTGAAATTTATTACCAACGATAATGAGCGAAAGCTTTATTAGCTTCAGCCATACGATGTACTTCTTCTTTTTTTTTAATTGCATTACCTTTGTTTTCGATAGCATCAGAGATTTCATGAGCTAATCTTAATGACATTGATTTATCATTTCTTTTTCTTGCAGCATCTACTAACCAACGCATTGCTAATGTATTTCTTCTAGAAGGTCTAACTTCTACTGGAACCTGATAAGTTGATCCTCCTACTCTACGAGATTTTACTTCTACCATAGGTTTGACATTTTCTAATGCATTTAAAAAAATATCTAATTCATTTTTACCAGAATTTTTAGTTATTGATTTTAAAGCTGAATAAACAATAGATTCTGCTATAGATTTTTTTCCATTAATCATTAGTATATTAATAAATTTAGCAAGTAAATTTGAATCAAATTTAGGATCTGGTAATATTTTACGTTGACTAATTATACGTCTACGAGACATAATATAATACTCCATATTAATATTATTTAGGTTTTTTTACACCATATTTAGATCGTCCTTTTTTTCTTTCTTTTACACCAGAACAATCCAATGCTCCTCTAATTGTATGATATCTAACACCTGGTAAATCTTTTACTCTACCTCCTCTAATTAATATTACAGAATGTTCTTGTAAATTATGTCCTTCTCCTGGTATATAAGAAGTTACTTCAAATCCATTAGTTAAACGAACTCTACAAACTTTTCTTAATGCTGAATTTGGTTTTTTAGGTGTTGTTGTGTATACTTTAATACAAACTCCTCTTTTTTGAGGACATGAATTTAAAGCAGGAACATTACTTTTAGTAATTTTACGTGTTCGTTGTTTTCGAACTAATTGGTTTACTGTTGCCATTATTTTACTTCCTAAATAAAATTATTATAGTCTAAATAATTTTAAAATAAATTATATTTATATCAAAAATTATAATTACCAAAATATTTGTTGTTTATTTTTTATTGATAAAGATACAAAATCTTTATATTCTATTTGTATTATTTTTTTAGATATTATATTCAATAATCCTCTTGATTCTATATCATTTTTTATACCAAAAACATGGAATGGAATTTTATTTTTAATTTTTATTATTTTTTTCATTGAAACACTATTTTTCAAACCAGCTAAAACACCATCTTGAATTAAAATCAAATCATCATTTTTACTTAAATATTTTAAAAGTAAAGAAAAATTACAAGATGATGGTGAATTAAATAAGGTATATAACATACATTAAATTTATATAAATTATAATTTAGAAATGTAAAATTTTATCATAATTATTAAGTTTTTTTTTCCAATATAAAGAATTAATAATTTTTACAGGTACTGTCCAATATTTTTTCTTATTAAAATTTTTTAAACCTAATATATTTAAAGAATCAGAACAAATAAAATAATCTTTTATATTACAAATACTTAAAATATTAAAACTAATACTATAATTAGGTAAAAATATTTTTTCTGGTTTTTGTTCAGATATTATCTGAAAAATACCATCTCCTGTAAAAAATAATGCTATATCCTCAGTAAATGAGGATATAGAAATTATAGTATCTAATCCTTCTTGACCAGAACTATTACCATATGGAGATTGAGAAAAAATAAAAGCTATTTTATTCATTAAAATTGTATTAAACGATCACAAGTTAATATAGATTTAGCTAATATACTTAGACTTGTTATTTTAAATTTATTTTTTATTAAATCATTATTTAATTGATTTTTTAATATTGGCTTGTTATTTATAATCATTCCTCTTTTTCTTGCAGAAGAAATACAAAAATACAAACCTATATTATATTTATTACTTAAATATTGCCAACTATTAACTAAATTTAATTTATAATCATCTAATTTAATATATTTATTAGCATTATATACACCATCACGATAGAAAAAAATATTTTTTATGCAATGATTCTCTTTAATTACTGCATTTGCAAAAAAATATGCTGAATATGAATTTTGTGTACCGTAAGGTGAACCCATTACTAATAATGAAAAAATCATATTATTTCCAAAAAAATATCTATATAAAAACTATTTAATAAATATAATAACTAAATAAATGTTATTTACTTTTATTTTTGATAAAAGAATTTTTAATATCTAATAACTCAATTTCAAATATTAAAGTAGAATTTACAGGAATTCCTGAAATTAAATTTTTTCCATATCCTAAATTAGGAGGTACAACAATTTTAATTTTTCCACCTTTTGTAATATATTGTAATGCTTCTTTCCAACCAGGAATAATTTCTTGAAAATTAATAGATAATGGAATTTTTCTGGAATATGAACTATCAAATATAGTTCCATCAACTAATGTTCCTTTATAATGAACAACTACAATAACGTTACTATTATTTCTTAATTTTCTTTTTCCATATCCTATTTTTTGTATTTGATATAATAATCCTGTTTTACTTCTTATTACATTTTTTTGTTTTAAAAATCTTGCAATATATTTTTTACCTGCAATAGCATTTTTTCTTGATTCTTCTTTTATTTTATTATTAGTAGCATTTTTTACTTCTAACTCAAATGATGTAAGAATGCTATTTAATTCTTTATCCGTTAATTTAACAGTATTATTAATACAATCAATTATTCCTTGAATAATAAATTTTTTATTTAGTGGAACATTAATTTTTTGTTGTTCTTGAAAAGAATGGTTTAAATATTTTCCTATTGTAACTCCTAATGCATAAGATTGTTGTTCTTCTTTATTACGAAAATAATTTTCTTTTTTAATATTTATTGTATCAATTGATTCAATAATTGTTTCTTTTTTATTATTATTCCACCATTTAATATTTTTATATATTGATGCTCTTATAGGTAAATTTAAACCTATAGCTAAAATAAATATAATTAAAAATATTGATATTTTTTTAGTAAAAAATTTCATTTTTTCTCCAAAAATATTAAAAATTTTAAAAATTATGTTTTAATAAAATTATAAACTATTTTTAAAATTTAGTGAATATATAAAAAAAATATTTTTTTATTTTAATTAATTTTATCAATAAAAATTAATTATGAAAAAAATTAATAATTGAGTAATAATTTTAACATTCTTCTTAATGGTTCAGCTGCACCCCAAAGTAATTGATCACCTACAGAAAATGCTGAAAAACAATTTTTATCTATATTAAGTTTTTTAATTCTTCCAATAGGAATACTTAATTTACCACTTACTGCTGCTGGAGTTAAATTATTTATAGTATGACTCATATCATTAGGTATAACTTTAACCCATTTATTATGAGATTGTATAATATCTTTCATATTATTTAATGATAATTGTTGTTTAAGTTTTATAGTAAAAGATTGACTATGTGATCTTAAAGTTCCTATACGTACACAAGTTCCATCTATAGGAATAATATTTTTTGTATTTAAAATTTTATTAGTTTCAAATTGACCTTTCCATTCTTCTTTTGTTTGTCCATTATTAATTTTTTTATCTATCCATGGAATTAAACTTCCGGCTAATGGAACAGAAAAATATTTTTTTGGAAAATCATTTTTTATGATATTTTTAGAAATGTTTTTTTCAATATCTAAAATATTTGTGGAATTATTTATAAAATTTGATATTTTAGATATAAATTTCATTTGTAATAAAAGTTCTTTCATAAAATTTGATCCTGCTCCTGATGCAGCTTGATAGGTTGAAACAGATAACCATTCAATTAAATTATCTTTGAATAATCCTCCTAATGACATTAACATTAAACTAACAGTACAATTACCTCCTACAAAAGTTTTTATACCCATATCTATTTTTTTTTTAATAAAATTTAAATTTATAGGATCTAATACAATTACAGAATTTGTAAAGGATCTTAAATAAGATGAAGCATCTATCCAATAACCATTCCAACCAATTAAACGTAATTTAGAATATATTTTACTTGTATATTTACTACCTTGACATGAGATAATTATATCTAAAGATGATAATATTTCAATATTATAAGCATCTTGTAAAATTTTACATTTATTTTGAATATCAAAAGGAATTAATTCTCCACATTGTGAAGTAGTAAAAAATATTGCATTAATAGAATTAAAATCTTTTTCTTTTATCATTCTTTCCAATAAAACTGATCCAACAATACCTCTCCAACCAATAAATCCTACATCTTTCATTATTAATCAACCTTATAATTTTACTAATTACCATTACCTATTACTTATATATAATGATATTAAATATTTATTTGTAAATATAATGTATTATAAATAATTATTTAATTTAAAATATTATAAAATACTATAAAATGAATATAAAAAAAATTATAATTTTACTAATTTTTGTTTTTTTAAAAATTAATTTAGCTAATGCAACTCATATTGATGTATTATTTACTCCAAATAAAAAAACATTACCATTAATAATTAATCTTATTAATCATGCTAAAAATGAAATATTAATAGCTGCCTATACATTTACGAATAAACCTTTAGCCTTAGCATTATTAAGAGCAAGTAATAAAGGGATAAAAATTTATATAATTGTTGATGCTAAAAATAATATTCATCGTTATACTGCAATAAATTTTTTAAAAAATAAAACTAATAATATTCATATTAGAATGAATAATCATTATTATATTATGCATAATAAATTTATTATTATAGATAAATCTACAGTTGAAACTGGTTCTTTAAATTATTCATCTAATGCAATAAAACGTAATGCAGAAAATATAATTATAATTTATGATTCTAAAAAAATAGCTAAAATATATAAAAAACAATTTTTAAAATTATGGAAAGAAAGTATAATCAAAATTAGTTAAATAGTAGTTTTATTTATATTAAATTTAAATGCCAATTTATAGGATCATATTTATGATAAATAAGATATTTATTTGTTTTAGAAAAATGTCTACAATATAAAAAACCTTTATTTACAGAAAAAGGTGAAGGATGTGATGTAGTTAAAATATAATGTTTTTTTTTATTAATAAATTGTATTTTTTTTTTTGCATTGTTTCCCCATAGTAAAAATACTATATTTTTAAAATTATTATTAATAAATTTAATTATATTATTTGTAAATTTTTCCCATCCAATATTACTATGAGAATTAGCTAATCCTTTTTCTACTGTTAATACTGTATTTAATAACATAACACCTTGTTTAGACCAATTTAATAAATATCCATGTTTTGGAATTTTAAAATTTGGAATATCAAATTTTAATGCTTTATAAATATTTTTTAATGAAGCAGGAATTTTAATATTAGGCATTACTGAAAATGCTAAACCATTAGCTTGATTTTTTTCATGGTAAGGATCTTGACCTAATATAACTACTTTTAAATTCTTAAAATTAGTAACCTTAAAAACATAAAATATATTTTTTTTATTTGGATAAATAATTTTACCAGAAATAATATCAGTATTAATTTTCTTTATTAAATTTATGAAATAAAATTTTTGTTTTTCTTTATTTAAAAAATAGTTCCAATTAATATTTTTTTTCATTAATATAATACTTAATTAAATTATTTATTAGATTACATTATATAATAATTATATCATTTTTAAATAAATTTAGTTCCTTGTTTTTAAAATATTATTTAAAAACTATCTATCCATAAGGAGCAGAATATGAAATATTATGAAATAATACTAATTATACATCCAGATGAAAGTGAGAAAATTGATAATATTATAAAACATTATAAAAATATTATTATTAAAAATAAAGGAATTATTTCTAGATTAGAAAATTGGGGAAGAAGACAATTATCATATCCTATCAATAAATTACATAAAGCACATTATATTTTAATAAATATTATTATTAGTAATAATTATATTAATATTTTAGAAAAAAATTTTCGTCTTAATGAATCAATTATCAGATATATAGTAATTAAAACTAAAAAAGAAATTAAATGTATATCTCCTATTTTAAAATTAAAGGATGAACGTCATATAGAACAAAAAGGTAATGATGTCATTAAAACTATATAATTTATATTTTTATTTTTTAAAATTATTAATTTTATACTTGATTTAATAATATTTTTTATATTAGGAGTAATATTATAATGGTACGTTATTTTCGTCGTCGTAAATTTTGTCGTTTTACATCTGAAGGTATTAAAGAAATTGATTATAAGGATATTAATTTATTAAAAAATTTTATTACTGAAAGTGGTAAAATTGTTCCTAGTAGAATAACTGGTACTAAAGCTAGATATCAGCGACAATTAACTAGAGCAATAAAATTAGCAAGATATTTATCACTAATACCTTATACAGATCATCATAAATAACTAAATATTTAATAAATATTATGTAATTTACTATTACCGTTGGTATTATTTATTATATATTGAGGTATATTATGGAAATAATTTTATTAGATCAAATTATAGGATTAGGAAAAAAATCTGAAATTGTTAATGTTAAATCTGGATATGCAAGAAACTTTTTAATTCCAAAAAATAAAGGTATTCCAGCTACAAAAGAAAATATTAATTTATTAAAAAAACAAATTACTAAATTAAAATCAGAATTATTAGAAATTTTTAATAAAGCAACATTAAGATCAAAAAATTTTACAAAAATAATAGATAAAATTATAATTAAATCTAGATCAAGTAAGGAAGGAAAATTATTTGGTTCAGTTGGAAGAAATAATATTTTTAAAGAAATTAAAAATATGGGATATGATATTTTAAAAAAAGAAATAATTTTACCAAAAGGAACATTAAAAATATTAGGTAATCATGAAGTATATTTTAAATTCCATGAAAAAGTAATAATAAAAAAAAATATTCAAATTATTAATTTTTCAAAATAACTTTTATTGACTAAATATTATTTTTATTTTAAAATACTCTATTATATAATAACGTAACTATTAAACAATATTATATTTGTGAACCCGGTCAGGTCTGGAAAGAAGCATCCGTAACAAAAATAATATGTGTAAAAATAGTTACGTTATTCAATTTTATTCCTAAATAAAATATTTAAATTTTAATTAAATGAATTATTATGTATTAGCAAGAAAATGGCGACCTCAAAAATTTTGTGATGTTATAGGACAAAATCATATAGTTAAAGCTATTCAATATAGTTTATCTACAAAAAAAATTCATCCTGCATGGATATTTTCTGGTAGTAGAGGTGTTGGAAAAACAACTATAGCTAGAATATTTTCTATGGGTTTAAGTTGTTTAAAAGATATTACAGCTAATCCATGTGGATTATGTGAAAATTGTAAAGATATAAAAAATAATTCTTTTTTAGATTTAATAGAATTAGATTCTGCATCTAAAACAAAAGTAGAAGAAATTAGGGATATAATAGATAATATTCAATATAAACCTATAAGAGGTCGTTATAAAATATATATATTTGATGAATTTCATATGTTATCAAAACATAGTTTTAATGCTTTATTAAAAATATTAGAAGAACCTCCTAATCATGTAAAATTTATATTTGCAACTACAGAATTACAAAAAATACCAATTACTATTACTTCACGATGTTTACAATTTCATCTTAGGTTAATAACAAATAAAGAAATATCTCAAAAATTAAAAAATATTTTATATATAGAAAAATTAAATTATGATGAAAAAATTTTAGAAGTATTATCAAATACGGCAAATGGAAGTATGCGAGATGCTTTAAGTTTAACAGATCAATTAATTTCTATGGGAAAATTAACAATTAAAAATTGTTATTTAATGTTAGGTTTAATTGAAAAAAAATATTTATTTATATTAATCCAAAATTTAAAAAATAAAAATATTAATTTTACATTTGAAATTATTGATCAGATTGCATCTTTTAACATTAATTGGGATAATATTATTATAGAAATATTATTTTTATTACATGAATTACTAAAAATTAAAATTATTAATTTTGTAGATAATATTCATAATAAATATGAATTAAATAATTTTTATAAAAATAATAAAAAATATTTTAATATTATTTTAAAACAATTTTCTTTAAAAGAAATAAAATTTATGTATAAAACATTTATTTCTGGTAGAAAAAATTTAAATTTTAATCCTAATAATAGAATTGGATTTGAAGTAATTATACTTAAGTTAATATTTTATTTTAATTCAATAAATAAATAATTTAAATCATAATTAGATAAATAATCTTAATGATTTTTTATATTTTTAAATAATTTATTTCTAATAAATTAGATCTAAAAACAAATTTTAAAAATATATTATTAATTTAATATATAATAAAATATTATTTTTATATAAAAAATATTTAGTTGTATATACAAATAAAATTAATATATTAATAATATAAAAAAAGTTTTTATTTATAAGGAAACTAATATAATGAAAGTACAAGAAACTCGTAATTTTGAATCTGAAGTAAAACAACTTTTACATTTAATGATAAATTCTCTTTATTCTAATAAAGAAATTTTTTTACGAGAATTGATATCAAATGCTTCTGATGCAGCAGATAAATTAAGATTTAAAGCTTTATCTAATATAAAATTATATGAAAATGACAATCAATTAAAAGTACAAATTTCTATAGATAAAAAAGAAAAATTAATTATTATTAACGATAATGGAATTGGTATGACTCGTGATGAAGTAATTGAAAATTTAGGTACAATTGCTAAATCAGGAACAAAATCTTTTATAGAATCTTTAAATATTTCCTCTAAAAAATTAGAAAATAATAAACAAACTACTCAATTTATAGGACAATTCGGTGTTGGATTTTATTCTTCTTTTATTGTTGCAAATAAAGTATCAGTAAAAACTAGAGCAGCAGGAATACCACATGATAAAGGTGTTTTCTGGGAATCTACTGGAGAAAATAATTATACTATTACAAATATTTATAAAAAATTTCGAGGAACTGAAATTACTTTACATATACGTGATAATAATAATGAATTTCTTGATGTATGGCGTATTAAAAATATTATTAGTAAATATTCTGAGCATATATCTTTACCAATAGAAATACAAACATATAATGAAAAAACTAAACAATATGTTTGGGAACAAATTAATAAAGCTCAAGCAATATGGTTACGTAATAAATCAGAGATTAGTGATTCTGAATATAAAGAATTTTATAAACAATTAACTCATGATACAACTGATCCTATAACATGGAGTCATAATCATGTTGAAGGAAAACAAGAATATACTAGTTTATTATATATTCCTTCTAATGTTCCATGGGATGTAAGAAATCGTGATTATAAAAGTGGAATTAAATTATATGTACAAAGAGTTTTTATTATGGATGATGCTGAACAACTTTTACCTAAATATTTAAGATTTATTAAAGGATTAGTAGATTCTAATGATTTACCTTTAAATATTTCAAGAGAAATTTTACAAGATAATAATATTATTCATAACATGAAAAATATGTTAACTAGAAAAGTATTAAATATGTTAATAAATCTTTCAAAAAAAGAAGATGTATATAATGATTTATGGAAAAAATTTGGATTAATATTAAAAGAAGGTCCTGCAGAAGATTTAAATAATAAAGATAAAATTATTGAATTATTACGTTTTGCTTCAACTTATAATAATAATTCTATACAAAATATATCATTAGAAACATATATAAATAGAATGATTAAAGGACAAAATAAAATATATTTTTTAACAGCAGATAATTATCTTTCAGCAAAAAGTAGTCCACATTTAGAATTTTTTATTAATAAAAAAATTGAAGTACTTTTATTAACCGATCATATTGATGAATGGATGATGAGTTATATAACTGATTTTAAAGGAAAACCACTTCAATTAATTAGTAAAAAAGATGATTCATTAAATGATTTTCTTCAAAAAGAAGATAATATAGATAATAATAAAAATATAAAAGAATTAGATTATTTTATAAAAAAAATTGAAAATTTATTAGGAAATAAAGTTAAAAAAATATACTATACAAATCGTTTAGTTAATATTCCTGCTATTGTTACTACAGATACAAATGAAATGAGTACGCAAATGGCTAAATTATTTGCTGCTGCAGGACAACAAACTCCAGAAATAAAATATAATTTTGAATTAAATCCAACTCATGTTTTAATTAAAAAAGCAATGAAGATAAAAGATGAAAAATATTTTTCAGAATTTATTAATTTATTATTAGAAGAAGCTATTTTAGCAGAAAAAGGAACATTAGATAATCCTAATATATTTATAAATAGAATTAATTATTTTTTATCTAATGAAAAGATATAAAATATTTTTTTATAGATAAGATCTAAATAATATTTAGATAACTTATCTATAAAAAATAATTATTTTAGAATATAAATTATTTTTAATTAATATAAATATAAATTTTTAAATTATATTTTTTATTGTACATATTTTTTACAAAAAAATATAAATAAATTATGAAATTTATATGAAGTATTATATAAATCAATATTATTTTTGATAAATTTATTTATAATTTTTTGTAAATTATATTTCATAATTATATAAAAAATATAATTTTTAAAATATTTTTTTACAAAATTATTTTTAATTAAATTAATTTAATTATCTTTGATATGTATTAATTTATAATGAGAATTATTTAAAATAATAGTTTTTTTAGCTATATTATATTCTTTTTTTGAAATTATATTTTTATATAACATTCTTTTTAAAATTATATCTCTTCTTTTTTTTGTTTTTTTTATAGATTTTATAGGATTATAAATAAATGGATTTTTAGGTAATCCTGCTAAAATAGCTGTTTCACTTAATGTTAATTGATTTAATGTTTTATTAAAATATTTTTTAGCTGCTTCAGATACTCCATAACAATTTTCTCCTAAACAAATTTTATTTAAATACAATTCAAGAATTTCTTTTTTAGAAAAAAAATTTTCTATTTTTATAGCTAATAATATTTCTTTTATTTTTCTTATAATATTTTTTTCTGAGCTTAGAAAAAAATTACGTGCTAATTGTTGAGTTATAGTACTAGCTCCTTGTGATATATGTCCTGATATAATCATATTACTTATAGCTCTAATAATTCCTTTTAAATCAAATCCATGATGAATATAAAAATTACTATCTTCTACAATAAGAAAAGTTTGTATAAGTTTTTTAGGAAAATTTTTTATTGTAATAGGATGATACTCATGTATATTAAATTGTATTGATAATTTCTGATTATTATAAAAAATTTTAACAGGAGATCGTAATTGTATATTTTTTATTTTTCTTACATCAGGTAAATTATTTATAATTTGATTTAAAAAAAAATATAAATAAATACAAGTAAAAATTATTATTGCTAATAAACAATTTTTTTTAGAAAAAATTTTTTTAAATTTCATTTGTTATTTACATTATTATTAAATATGTAATTAATATTACATTATTTATTTAATTTAATTAAATTTTAATTAAATATATATTTTATATAAAATAATTTGTTTAAAATATTAAATATAAAAATATATTTTTTTAAAAAATAAAATAATAATTAAAATATTATTTTTTTAATAATTTAAATAAATTATTTACTATTGAAAAAAAATAAATTTATGATTATAGTTTTATATTATTAAATTTAATAAAATTAAATATTTTAAAATAATAAAAATAATATTAAAATTTTATTAATTATATTTAATATCAAAAAATTTTTATTAACAATAATTTAAATTAGTAATATTGAGAAAATGGCGGAAAAAAGAAATATATTTTTGATAGGTCCTATGGGAGCAGGGAAAAGTACAATTGGACGTCAATTAGCAAATCAATTAAATATGGAATTTTTTGATTCTGACGAAGAAATTGAACGTCGTACTGGAGCTGATATAAATTGGGTTTTTGATGTAGAAGGAGAAGCAGGATTTAGAAAACGTGAAAAAAAAATTATTAATGAAATTACTATAAAAAAAGGAATTATTTTAGCTACGGGAGGAGGTTCTATAATATCTAAAGAAACACGTAAATATTTATCATCTAGAGGAATAGTTGTTTATTTAAAAACCACTATAGAAAAACAATTAATTCGGACTCAAAGAGATAAAAAGCGTCCTTTATTAAAAAATAAAGATAAACCAGTAATAGAAATTTTACAAAATTTAGCTAAAAAAAGAAATCCTTTATATAAAGAAATAGCTGATATTATTATTAAAACAGATAAACAAAATGCTAAAATTGTTGCTAATCAACTTATCAATCTATTAGAAAAAAATTAATATTCATATAAATATTTTAAGGAATTAGTATGGTAAAAACTATTTTAGTAAAAACAAAAAAACATAATTATCCTATTAATATAGGTTTTGATTTATTTAAAACACCATATTTATTTAGTAATTTTAAACATGGTGATCAAGCTATGATAGTTACTAATCAAAAAATATTTACTCTTTATTTTAAAAAATTATCTGATATTTTACAATATATTGGTATAAAATTAGATTATATTATTTTACCAGATGGTGAAAAATATAAAACATTAATAACAATGAATATTATTTATTCATCTTTATTAAAAAAATTACATAGTAGAGATACTACATTAATTTCTCTAGGAGGTGGTGTAATTGGTGATATAACTGGTTTTGCAGCATCTAGTTATCAAAGAGGAGTTAAATTAATACAAATTCCTACTACTTTATTATCTCAAGTAGATGCTTCTATAGGTGGTAAAACTGCTGTTAATCATGATTTAGGCAAAAATATGATAGGTAGTTTTTATCAACCTAATGCTGTTATGATAAATTTAAATTATTTAGATACATTATCTAAAAGAGAATTTTCTTCTGGTATGGCAGAAGTTATTAAATATAGTATTATTTTTGATAATATTTTCTTTTCTTGGTTAGAAAAAAATATTGATAAATTATTTAATTTAGATCAAAAATCTATAAAATATTGTATTTATAAATGTTGTAAATTTAAATCAAAAATTGTTTGTAAAGATGAAAATGAAAAAAATACAAGAGTATTATTAAATTTAGGACATACTTATGGACATGCAATTGAATCAGAAACAAATTATAATGGAAAATGGTTACATGGAGAAGCAATATCAGTTGGCATAATTATGTCATGTATAACATCAGAAAAATTGAATTTATTCAGTAATAATGATACTATAAGAATAATAAATTTATTAAAAAGATGTAATTTGCCAGTTCAAAATCCTAAATTTATGAACACAAAAAAATATTTAAAATATATGTTTTTAGATAAAAAAGTTCATAATAATAAAATTCATTTAATTATTCCTGTAAAAATAGGTAAAGTTATAATAAATAATAATATTACAGAAAATATTATATCTGATTCAATTAGACAATTAAATAATTTAATTTGATTTAATACACATAATTATTATTTTTTATAAAAAATACAAAAATGAATAAATATTTACTTGCTGCATCTATTTTATCAGCTAATTTTTCTTATTTAGGAAAAGAAATTAATGATGTTATTATAGCTGGAGTAGATATAATACATTTTGATATTATGGATAATCATTATGTTCCTAATTTAACTATAGGACCATTAGTATTAAAATCATTAAGAGAATATGGAATTAAAGATCTTTTTGATGTACATTTAATGACAAAACCAGTAGATAATTTAATTATTTCTTGTGCTAAAGCTGGAGCAAATTATATTACTTTTCACCCGGAATGTTCCAATCATATTGATCGTAGTATTTCTTTAATAAAAAAATATGGTTGTAAAGCAGGATTAGCTTTTAATCCATCTACTTCATTAAATTATTTAGATTATATAATAGATAAATTAGATTTAATATTAATTATGTCAGTAAATCCTGGATTTGCAGGACAAAAATTTATTCCAAATATTTTAAGTAAAATTATTCAAGTAAGAAAAATAATTAATAAAAATAAAAAAAACATATTATTATCAATTGATGGAGGAATAAATATAAAAAATATAAATCAAATAGCAAATTCTGGAGCTAATATATTAGTATTAGGTTCAACTATATTTAACAATATATTATCTTATAAAGAAATCATTAAACAAATTAAAACAGAATTAAAACAAATAAAATATAAATAATAAAAATTATTATTTTAATTTCCTTTTAACTTTTAAATAAAATTTATAATATGTTAATTAAACCAATAGTATTCAGTGCTATTCAACCAACAGGTAATCTTACCATAGGTAATTATATAGGTGCATTAAAACAATGGAAAATAATTCAAAAAAAATTTTTTTGTATTTATTGTATTGCAGATCTTCATTCTTTAACTATATATCAAAAACCTAATCTTTTAAATAAAAATGTATTAAATACATTAGCTGTTTTTTTAGCATGTGGTATTAATCCTAATAAAAATATTATTTTTATACAGTCTCATGTGCCTCAACATACACAATTAAGTTGGATATTAAATTGTTTTACTTATTTTGGTGAATTAAAAAGAATGATCCAATTTAAAGAAAAAATGTTATTATTTAAAAATAAAAATATAAATATTGGATTATTTAATTATCCTGTATTAATGGCAGCTGATATTTTATTATATCAATCAGAAAAAATTCCAGTTGGAAAAGATCAAATACAACATATTGAAATGGTTAGAAATATAGCTAAAAGATTTAATTCTACTTATGGAAAAATCTTTACAATACCAGAAAAAATTATTAATGATCAAGGATCATCTATAATGTCATTATTAAATCCTCTTAAAAAAATGTCTAAATCTGATTCTAATTCTAATAATATTATTAGTTTATTTGATAATAATGATGTAATTACAAAAAAAATTCAAAATGCTGTTACTGATTCTGATATTCCTCCTAATATTATATATGATAAAATTAATAAACCAGGTATTTCTAATTTACTTAGTATAATGTCTAATATTACTAATAATTCAATTCAAAATTTAGAAATAGAATTTAAAGGAAAAACTTATAATAATTTAAAGAAATCTATTATAGAACATCTATGTATATTTTTAAATAAATTTAGAAAAAAATATTTTAAATATAGAAAAAACAAAGAATTACTTAATAATATTATTATTAGTGGATCTAGTGAAGCTAGAAAAAAAGCAGACATTACTTTAAATAAAGTTAATAATGTTATAGGATTATACAAATAAAATATTAACGAGTACCATAAATAACAATTGTTTTTCCATGTGCATAAATTAAATTTTGATTTTCAAGAATTTTAAATATACGTCCTACTGTTTCTCTTGAACAACCAACTATTTTACCAATTTCTTGTCTAGTAATTTTAATTTGCATACCATTAGGATGAGTAATAGCATCAGGACTTCTAGCTAAATTTAATAATGTTTTTACAATCCTATTACTTACATCTAAAAAAGCTAAATTACTCACTTTTTTAGATGTAATTTGCAATCTATGAGCTATTTGAGAAGAAACTTTCATAATAATATCATTATTAATTTTTATTAAATTATAAAAATTTTTATAAGATATTTCTGCTAATTCACAATCTGTTTTTAATTTTACCCATGCAGTACGTTTATGAGTATGATTAAAAATTCCTAATTCTCCTACAAAATCACCTTGATTTAAATAACTAAGAATAATTTCTTTTCCTTTATTATTTTTAATTAAAACTACAACACTACCCTTTAATATAAAATATAATTTTTTTGCTACATCACCTTTATTTATTAAAATAGTTTTAGCTGAATACTTATTAATATGACAATAAGTAAGAAACCATTCTAAAGTAGGATCTTTTTTTGGTTTTAAAACTACCATTAATCATCCTTTACTATTTATATATTTAATTATAACCTTATTATAATTTGATTAATGTATTAATATTAAATTATATCTAATAAGATTTTTAAAAATTTTATATATAATAAAGTATATTTTTAAATATAACAAATAATATAATTATATATTATATATAATATTGATTAAAATTAAATATTTAATTTATAAAAAATTATAAGTTATATATTTTATAATTTTTTATTTATGTAAATATAATTTGGAATTATAAAAATGAAATATTTTTGTATAGAAAATAAAGAATATATAGATAAATTTTTTAATAAATCATTTAATAAATTTAATATATCATTTGAAATTTTTCCTCCTTTGAATTATGAAATAAAATCTAAATTTTGGAATATAATTAAAACTTTAGTAATATTAGAACCAAAATTTATTTCTATAACAACACATAGAAGAGATGTTAATAATTTTTATAATAATACATATAATATTGTAAAAAAAATACAAAAATATGTTAATGTAGAACTAGCTCCTCATATAACATGTATAAATACGAAGAATAATGAATTGTATAATATAGCAACAAAATATTGGAAAAATGGAATAAAACATATAGTTGCTTTAAGAGGAGATAAAATAAAATCTAATACAAATATTAATTCTTTAATGTATGCTTCTGATTTAGTTTATTTTTTGAAACAAATAGCAAATTTTAATATTTCAGTAGCAGCATATCCTGAATTACATCCAGAATCTCAAAATATTAAAGAAGATTTAATTAATTTAAAGAGAAAAGTAGATGCAGGAGCTACAAGAGCTATTACACAATTTTTTTTTGACATAGAAACTTATCTTTTATTTCGTGATAGATGTATATCTCAAGGAATAAATATAGAAATTATTCCAGGAATATTACCTATTACAAATTTTATACAGTTAAAAAAATTTATAAAAATAACAAACATTAAAATACCTTATTATATAAATAATATGTTTAAAAATTTAAATACACAAGATGATAGTACATGTAAATTATTAGGAAGTTTTATTGCTATAGAAATGATAAGAAGATTAAAAAATGAAGGAGTAAACCATTTTCATTTTTATACTTTAAATAAATCAGAAATAATTTACGCTATTTGTCTTTATTTGGGTATTAAACCTAATAAATTTATTTTTAATCAAAAAAAATAAATTAAAATTTTTGCTGATACCCAGAATTGAACTGAGGACCTCATCCTTACCAAGGATGTGCTCTACCTACTGAGCTATACCAGCTAACTTAAAAATAAATATAATAATCTATTTTTTTTTAAGCAGGCAGCGGGAATTGAACCCGCATCATTAGCTTGGAAGGCTAAAATAATACCACTATACGATGCCTGCATTAAATTTTTTGGTGGGAGAAGGATTCGAACCTTCGAAGTCTATGACGACAGATTTACAGTCTGCTCCCGTTAACCACTTGGGTATCCCACCATTATTATTTAATCTAATATTTTAGACATAAAACAAATGCCGGCTACCGGAATTGAACTGGTAACCTACTGATTACAAGTCAGTTGCTCTACCGTTTGAGCTAAGCCGGCATTTGTTTTATGTCTATTATTTTTAATTATTTTCTTTCCATAAATAATATAATTCGTTAATATTTTTTATTTTAATAATTTTAGAAGCATGAACATCTATTCCAAAACTATTAAAATGTTTTAAAGAATTTTTATAAATTATCATGAATCTTCTTTTATAAACTTTTATTAATTTATCCTGGTATTTTCCTACTCTCACATGAGTAAATCTCACACTACCATTGGCACTACAATGTTTCACTTCTGAGTTCGGAATGGAATCAGGTGGTACCATTGCGTTATATATACCAGGATGAAAATTTAATTAATTATATAAATAGTTTTAATATTTAAACGATTCTGGTGTTGTAAGGTTAAGACTCACGGGTGATTATTAGTACTGGTTAGCTCAACATATTACTATGCTTACACATCCAGCCTATCAACGTTATAGTCTCTAACGTCCCTTTAGGGATATACATAAATAATAAATATATCCAGGGAAGAATAATCTTAAGGTAAGTTTCGCGCTTAGATGCTTTCAGCACTTATCTTGTCCGCATTTAGCTACCGGGCAATACCATTGGCATGATAACCCGAACACCAGAGATGCGTTCACTCCGGTCCTCTCGTACTAGGAGCAACTCCTTTCAATCTTCCAACGCCCACGACAGATAGGGACCGAACTGTCTCACGACGTTCTAAACCCAGCTCGCGTACCACTTTAAATGGCGAACAGCCATACCCTTGGGACCTACTTCAGCCCCAGGATGTGATGAGCCGACATCGAGGTGCCAAACACCGCCGTCGATATGAACTCTTGGGCGGTATTAGCCTGTTATCCCCGGAGTACCTTTTATCCGTTGAGCGATGGCCTTGTCATATAGAACCACCGGATCACTAAGACCTGCTTTCGCATCTGTTCGAGCCGTCACTCTTACAGTTAAGCCAGCTTATGCCTTTGCACTAACCTCACGATTTCCGACCGTGATTAGCTGACCTTAGTGCTCCTCCGTTACTCTTTAGGAGGAGACCGCCCCAGTCAAACTACCCACCAGACACTGTTCCTGATCCGGATAACGGATCTAGGTTAGAATAGTAAATGTTAAAGGGTGGTATTTCAAGGTTGACTCAATACTAACTGGCGTTAATATTTCATAGTCTCCCACCTATCCTACACATTAATATTCAATATTCAGTATCAAGCTATAGTAAAGGTTCACGGGGTCTTTCCGTCTTGCCGCGGGTATACTGCATCTTCACAGCAATTTCAATTTCACTGAGTCTCGGGTGGAGACAGTCTGACCATCATTACGCCATTCGTGCAGGTCGGAACTTACCCGACAAGGAATTTCGCTACCTTAGGACCGTTATAGTTACGGCCGCCGTTTACCGGGGCTTCGATCAAAAGCTTTTCGTAAAAAACGATAACTTCATCAATTAACCTTCCGGCACCGGGCAGGCGTCACACCGTATACTTCCACTTTCGTGTTTGCACAGTGCTGTGTTTTTAATAAACAGTTGCAGTCAGCTGTTATCTTAGACTGGCTTCAGCTCCAAAAGTAAATTTTTTTACTTACATGCCAGTGTGCCTTCTTCCGAGGTTACGGCACTATTTTGCCTAGTTCCTTCACCCGAGTTCTCTCAAGCGCCTTAGTATTCTCTACCTGACCACCTGTGTCGGTTTAGAGTACGATTCTATGTTATCTAGAGCTTAGAGGATTTTCTTGTAAGTATGGTATCAATTACTTCAATACAATAAAGTATTTCGTCATTACGCCTTAATGTTTTATTATTAATTATCCGGATTTTCCTAGATAATCCATCTAAACGTTTAAACCAAGACAACCATCACTTGGATAACCTAACCTTCTTCGTCCCCCCTTCGCAATAACATTGAGTACAGGAATATTAACCTGTTTTCCATCGACTACGCTTTTCAGCCTCATCTTAGGTGTCGACTTACCCTGCCTCGATTACCGTTGGACAGGAACCCTTAGTCTTTCGGCGAATAGGTTTTTCACCTATTTTATCGTTACTCATGTCAGCATTCGCACTTCTGATATCTTCAATAAATTTTACAATTTATCTTCAACGATTTACAGAACGCTCCCCTACCCAATAAATATAAAATTTATTGTCGCAGCTTCGGTGTATAATTTAGCCCCGTTACATCTTCCGCGCAGGACGACTAGACCAGTGAGCTATTACGCTTTCTTTAAATGATGGCTGCTTCTAAGCCAACATCCTGGCTGTTTATGCCTTCCCACATCGTTTCCCACTTAATTATAACTTAGGGACCTTAGCTAGCGATCTGGGTTGTTTCCCTCTCCACAACGGACGTTAGCACCCGCTGTGTGTCTCCCGTGATAACATTATTCGGTATTTGAAGTTTGCATCGGATTGGTAAGTCTGGATGACTCCCTAACCGAAACAGAGCTCTACCCCCGAATATGAATAACACGAGGCGCTACCTAAATAGCTTTCGGGGAGAACCAGCTATCTCCCGGTTTGATTGGCCTTTCACCCCTAACCACAAGTCATCCGCTAATTTTTCAACATTAGTCGGTTCGGTCCTCCAGTTAGTATTACCAAACCTTCAACCTGCTCATGGCTAGATCACCGGGTTTCGGGTCTATACCTTGCAACTTAACGCCCTTTTAAGACTCGGTTTCCCTACGGCTCCCTTATACAGTTAACCTTGCTACAAAATATAACTCGCTGACCCATTATACAAAAGGTACGCAGTCACACTTTTAAAATAACAAATGCTCCTACTGCTTGTACGTATACGGTTTCAGGTTCTATTTCACTCCCCTAACCGGGGTTCTTTTCACCTTTCCCTCACGGTACTAGTTCACTATCGGTCAGTCAGTAGTATTTAGCCTTAGAGGATGATCCCCCTATTTTCAAACAAGATACCACGTGTCCCGTTCTACTCTTCGAGATCACAATTAATATATTTTTATATACGGGACTATCACCCTGTTTCGTATGACTTTCCAGACATTTTTACTAATATAATAATTGATTAAGTCTCTGGGCTATTTCCTTTTCGCTCGCCGCTACTAAGAAAATCTCAGTTGATTTCTTTTCCTCAGGTTACTTAGATGTTTCAGTTCTCCTGGTTCGCTTCGTTATTCTATGAATTTAAATAACGATAATGTATAAAATATACATTAGGTTTCCCCATTCGGATATCATCGACTAATAACGCTTCAAATCAGCTTATCGATGCTTTTCGCAGATTAGTACGTCCTTCATCGCCTCTGACTGCCAAGGCATCCACCGTATACGCTTATTTACTTAACCTTACAACCCACAATCGTCTATTTATG
>NZ_CP046224.1:392787-516927 GCF_012562605.1 Enterobacteriaceae endosymbiont of Plateumaris sericea
TGTACTTATAGTAAAGGAGGTGATCCAACCACAGGTTCCCCTACGGTTACCTTGTTACGACTTCACCCCAGTTATGAATCACAAAGTGGTAAGCGCCCTCCATAAAGGTTAAGCAACTTACTTCTTTTACAACTCACTTCCATGGTGTGACGGGCGGTGTGTACAAGGCCCGGGAACGTATTCACCGTAGCGTTCTGATCTACGATTACTAGCGATTCCGACTTCATGGAGTCGAGTTGCAGACTCCAATCCGAACTACGATATATTTTGTGAGATCCGCTTACTCTCGCGAGGATGCTTCCCTTTGTATATACCATTGTAGCACGTGTGTAGCCCTGGTCGTAAGGGCCATGATGACTTGACGTCGTCCCCACCTTCCTCCGGTTTATCACCGGCAGTTTCCTTTGAGTTCCCGGCCGAACCGTTGGCAACAAAGGACAAGGGTTGCGCTCGTTGCGGGACTTAACCCAACATTTCACAACACGAGCTGACGACAGCCATGCAGCACCTGTCTCATGGTTCCCGAAGGCACTAAAGTATCTCTACTAAATTCCATGGATGTCAAGACCAGGTAAGGTTTTTCGCGTTGCATCGAATTAAACCACATGCTCCACCGCTTGTGCGGGCCCCCGTCAATTCATTTGAGTTTTAACCTTGCGGTCGTACTCCCCAGGCGGTCGACTTAACGCGTTAGCTACGAAAGTTACAAGTCAAGCTTACAACCTCCAAGTCGACATCGTTTACAGCATGGACTACCAGGGTATCTAATCCTGTTTGCTACCCATGCTTTCGCACCTCAGCGTCAGTATTCATCCAGGGGGCCGCCTTCGCCACTGGTATTCCTCCAGATATCTACGCATTTCACCGCTACACCTGGAATTCTACCCCCCTCTATGAAACTCAAGTATATCAGTTTCAAATGCAATTCCTAAGTTAAGCTCAGGGATTTCACATCTGACTTAATATACCGCCTACGTGCTCTTTACGCCCAGTAATTCCGATTAACGCTCGCACCCTCCGTATTACCGCGGCTGCTGGCACGGAGTTAGCCGGTGCTTCTTTTACAAGTAACGTCAGTAATAAAATTTATTAAATTTTATTATTTCTTTCTTGTTGAAAGTACTTTACAACCCTAAGGCCTTCTTCATACACGCGGCATAGCTGCATCAGGCTTTCGCCCATTGTGCAATATTCCCCACTGCTGCCTCCCGTAGGAGTCTGGACCGTGTCTCAGTTCCAGTGTGGCTGATCATCCTCTCAGACCAGCTAGAGATCGTAGCCTAGGTAAGCTTTTACCTTACCTACTAGCTAATCTCGTCTGGGTTCATCTAATGGTATGAGGTTTTATAAAAATCATAAAATCCCCCACTTTAATCTTACGATATTATGCGGTATTAGCTATCGTTTCCAATAGTTATCCCCCTCCAAAAGGCAGATCCCCAGATATTACTCACCCGTCCGCCGCTTGCCAACAATAAATAGTAAACTATTTATCTTGATGCCGCTCGACTTGCATGTGTTAAGCTTGCCGCCAGCGTTCAATCTGAGCCATGATCAAACTCTTCAATTGAAATATAAAAATTAAATCAAATAAAAAACTTCAATTTAATTTTTATTAAAACTAAATTTATAAATTAACAAAACTCTTATAAAAGAGTGCCCTTAAAAAATTTTTATATATTGTTAAAGAACTATATTAAAATAAAGCATTAAAATTTATCTTACATGCAAATATAAAAGAGTCAAGAATTTTTTATAAAATTAATAATAATTTTATTTAATTTTAAATTTTTTAAAAACATTAAATCCTAGATGAAATAAATATTTTTTTATTTTTTCTATTTTTAAATTATGTTTTGTATATAAAATAATATTTTTTTGAATATTAAATGAAAACCTATTATTAGTTATAATTTTATTTATTTCCGAAATTATATAATCATTGGAATATAAAAATGTAATATTTTCAGGTAAAATTTTTTTTAATTCATTAATAATTAAAGGAAAATGAGTACAACCTAATACTATTGTATCTGGAAAATTTTTTAATTTATACCAAGGATTAAAAATTTTTTTTATTTGTTTTAGAGATATATTTAATCCTTGTATTTTTTCTTCAGATAATAATACTAATTTTTTAGATGATAAAGTTTTTATAATATAATTTTTACTATAATATTTAATTTTTTTTTTTATAGAATAATTTTCTAAAGTTGTTTTAGTTGCTACTATACCAATTACACCATTATTTGTTTTGTTAATAGCATCGTTTATAACTGGAGTAACTCCTATTATTGGAAAAGAAAAATAATTTTGTATTATAGGAAGACTAGAAACACTAGCTGTATTACATGCTATTATTGCTAATGAAAAATGATAATAATATGAAATTTGTTTTAAAATTTTTATACAACGTTTAAAAATATAATTTTTTGATTTTATACCATAAGGAAAAAATTGATTATCTAATAAATATATGAAATATATTTCAGGAAATATTTTTTTAATTTGATTATATATTGATATTCCTCCTACTCCTGAATCAAAAATAAAAATTGTAATTTGAGATTTTAATAATATTTTATTCATAATAAAGTTTTCTTTTTTTTGTAAATTTTTATTTTTATTTAAAAATATTGTTATATAAATTTAATTAGTAAAAATTTTATTTAAAAAATTTAATATTTATTTTATTCTTAATCAAAACTAAAATATAAAAAATTTTTTAATAATTAAATATTATAAAATAATACATAATTTTTATTATAAATATATAATTTTATGGATGAAAATAATGAAAAATTCAATTTATTTAGATTATGCAGCTACTACACCAGTAGATAAAAGAGTTTCAAAAAAAATGATGAAATATTTAACTATAGATGGAAATTTTGGTAATCCTTCTTCTAATTTACATATATTTGGATGGAATGCTGAAAAAGCTATTGATACAGCTAGAAATAATATAGCTAAATGTATAGGATGTAATGATAATGAAATTATATTTACATCTACAGCAAGTGAATCTATAAATATAGCAATAAAATGTGTAGTTAATTGTTTTAAAAAAAATAAAAAACATATTATTACTAGTACAATAGAACATAAATCAGTAATAGAAACATGTAATTATTTAGAAAAAATTGGATTTAATGTTACATATTTAAAACCATCTAAAGATGGTTTAATAAATTTAAATAAACTAAAAGAGGCAATTAATAAAAAAACTATTCTAGTTTCTATTATGCATGTAAATAATGAAATAGGAGTAATTCAAAATATATCAAAAATAGGGAAAATATGCCATAATGAAAATATAATTTATCATGTTGATGCAACTCAAAGTATTGGAAAGTATCCATTTAATTTAAAAAATATGAATATTGATTTAATGTCATTTTCTGCACATAAATTTTATGGACCAAAAGGTATAGGTGCTTTATATATTAATAAAAAAAAATCAAGCATTATGTTAGAAACTTTTATTCATGGAGGAGGACAAGAACAAAATATTAGATCAGGAACTTTAGCTGTTCATCAAATAATTGGTATGTCAGAAGCATTACTGATTTCTATTAATGAAATGGAAAAAGATAGATTAAGAATTCAAGATTTAAAACATTATTTATGGAATAATATAAAAAATATAAAAGGTATATATTATAATGGAAATTATTTAAATAGTTCTCCTTATATAATTAATATAGGTATTAAAAATATATTTAATAAATTACTTATTATAGAAATGAAAAATATTGCTGTTTCTTTTTCATCAGCATGTACATCTTATTATTCTCAATCTTCATATGTATTAAAATCAATAGGATTAAAAAATGAATTAATTCAGAATTCTATACGTATTTCTTTAGGTAGATTTACTACTAAAAAAGAAATTGATTATACTATTTATAAATTACATAAATCAATAAATAAAATAATACATAAATAAATTATATTTATAAAATATAAAAATATTAATAAATAAATTTATAGTAATTTATATTTAATTAAATAAAAATTTAATAAAATATAATAATAATTATTATTATATTTTTATAAAAATTCATAATTTATTTATAATTAATATAATTTCTATATTATAGAAAATATTAATTTTAAATATATTATATATAATTATATTATATGTACAGAAGTAGTATTTGTTGTTCCACTTGGTACTAAAGCTCCAGAAACCATAACAATAACATCTCCTTTTACAGCATATTTACTAGATAAAGCAACTTTTTTACCTATATGATAAAAATCATCTGTAGATAATATTTTTTTTACTAATTTAGGTATTATTCCTTTACTTAATATTAATTGTTTAGAAGTTTTAATATTAGTAGTTAAAGCTAAAATAATAGCTTTAGGAAAATATTTTCTTACTGATTTTGCAGATTTACCTAATTCTGTTGCTACAATAATTAAAGGTGCTTTTAATTTTTCTGATATTTCTACTGCACTCCGACATATTGCATCAGTAATACTCATTTCTGTATTTTTATAAAAATTTATTCTATTATTCATAGTTATATCTGTTCTTTCACAAATATTAGACATAATAGCAACAGATTCTAAAGGATATTTTCCTTTAGCACTTTCTCCGGATAACATAACAGCATCAGTACCATCTAAAATTGCATTAGCTACATCTCCAGCTTCTGCTCTTGTAGGACGAGGATTTTTAATCATCGAATCTAACATTTGAGTTGCTGTTATTACTACTTTACCAAAAAAATTACATTTTTTAATCATCATTTTTTGAGCAAAAATTACATCTTCTACTGGTATTTCTACTCCTAAATCTCCTCTAGCAACCATAATTCCATCAGCAACACTTAAAATATCATCAAAATTATTTAACCCTTCTTGATTTTCAATTTTTGCTATAATTTGAATATTTTCTCCTTTATTTTTTTTTAAAAAATTTTTAATTTCTAATATATCTTCTTTTTTTCTTATAAATGAAGCAGCAATATAATCTATTTTATTTTTACATGCAAAGATTAAATCATCTTTATCTTTTGTTGATAAAGAAGGTAATTTAGTAGATATTCCAGGTAAATTAATTCCTTTATTTTCTGATAATTTACCATTATTTAATACTTGACAAATAATATTATTATTACTTATTTCTAATACTTTCATTTCTATAAGACCATCATCTACAAGTATTTTATTTCCTACATTAAGATCAAAAATTAAATTAGGATATGTTATTGCAACACAATGTTTATCACCAATAACAGATTTATCTGTAGTTAAAATAAATTTTTGTCCAGATTTTAAATATACATCTATACCATTTTTAAGTTTTATAGTACGTATTTCAGGACCTTTAGTATCTAATAATATTGCTGCATTTTGTCCTGTTATATTCATAATTTCTCTTAAAAGTATAATACGTTTTTCATGATCTTTATGATTTCCATGAGAAAAATTTAATCTCATAACATTCATTCCTAAATTTAATAATTTAGATAATATATCTTTAGATTCAGAACTAGGTCCAATAGTACATATTATTTTTGTTTTTTTCATATATTTTATAATTCCTATATTTTAAAATATTATAAATATTTTTTATTATAAATAAATTAATGTAATTTTTTAAAAATATTATTTATTAGTTAATTTTATTAATTTTTTTTTTATAGTATTTATAATAATTTCTATTCCTTGTAATCTAGATAAAGATAAATATTTATCTAAAGATAATTGTTTAAAACATGATTGAATATCAAAGTTAATAATTTTATTATAAGTTTTATTATTATAAAATATAAAAATAATAGCTAATAAACCTTGTACTATAGAAGAATCACTATATCCTTTAAATAATACATAATTATTACTAAAATCAATTTTTAATGTAATCCAAACTTGACTTTGACAACCATGAATTAAATTTTTCAAAGAATGATGTTTTGGTGATAAAATAGAAATTTTGTGTCCTAATTCAATTATATATAAATAACGTTCTTCCCAATTATTACAACGTTTAAAGTTAGCTTTTAATATATTTTGATTAGGTAATATATTTATAACCATAATTATTTATTTAATAAATTATTTATATAGATTAATTTACTAATAAATATATCTATTTCTTCAAAATTATTATATATAGAAAAAGATATTCTACACATAGATTTAACATTATAATATTTCATTATAGGAATAGCACAATGATGTCCAGTACGTATTGCAATACCATATTCATCAAGAAAACATCCTATATCATAAGGATGACAATTGTTTAAATTAAAAGAAATAATACCTACTCTATTTTCTAAAAAATAATTACCAAATAACTTGATATTTGGTATATTAGAAATTTTTTTTAAAGCATATAACATTAAATTTTTATTATGATTTATAATATCTTTGATATTAAAAGATGTAAACCATGATAATGCTGCACCTAAGCCTATAATTCCTGCAATATTAGGAGAACCTGCTTCAAATTTCCATGGTATTTTTTCCCAAATAGGAAAATTATTACAATCAATATTACTTATCATACCTCCTCCACCTTCCCAAGGTGGTATTAATTCTAATATATTTTTTTTCCCATAAAGAATACCAATTCCTGTAGGTCCAAAAATTTTATGTCCAGAAAAAACAAAAAAATCACATCCAATATCTTGTACATTAACTATTCTATTTGTAACTGCTTGAGCACCATCTATTAATGTTAAGATATTTTTACTTTTAGCTAATTTTACTATTTTATTTATTGGATTAATTGTACCTAATACATTAGAAATATAAGTAATAGATATTAATTTAGTTTTTTGATTTATTAAATTATCAATTTGTTTAAAATTTAATTCTCCATTTTTAGTTAATGGTATAATATAAATGTTAAAACCTATTTTTTTTGATATAATCTTCCATGGAATAATATTCGAATGATGTTCCATTTCGGAGATAATAATATTATCTCCTGGAAAAAGATTATTTACTCCCCAAGTATTTGCAATTAAATTTATTCCTTCTGTAGTACCTTTAGTAAAAATTATTTCTTCTGATTTTTTTGCATTAATAAAATTAGCTACTTGTTGACGTATTTTTTCCATAATATTAGTTGCTTCTATACTTAATGTATGCGTTCCTCTATGCACTGATGAATAATTTTTTTTATAAAAATTACTCAATTTAGAAATAACTGATATTGGTTTTTGTACAGTAGCAGCATTATCAAAGTAAATAAAGTTATGTTTATTAACTTTACGTGATAAAATAGGAAATTGTTTTCTAATTTTTATTAAATTTAAATTCATTAAAAATATTCTCTTTAGAGAAATAATTTGATAAATAATTACATATTTTTTTTTTAAAATCATCATCACAAAGATTTTGAATAAAGTCAACTACGAATGCAAAAAGAAGTATATTTTGTGATTTTTTAAAATCTATACCTCTTGTTCTTAAAAAAAATAATTGATTATTATCTATTTTACCAGAAAAAACACCATGTTTACATTTTACATCATTATTATAAATATCTAATTCTGGTTTAACATTCATTTCTGAAGATTTATTAAGTAATAATCCACTATAATTCATTTTACCATCTGTTTGTATAGCTAATGGATTAATCTTTAATAATCCTTTAAAATTTATAATAGAGTTATCAGAAACTATTGCTTTAAAAAGTTGATTACTATAACAATATTTTTTATTATGTTCTAAATAACTTTTAATATAAGAAATATTATTTCCTTTTAATAAAGATAAACTTTTATATTCTAGTTTAGAATTATTTCCATTAAATTGAAAATTATTATTTTGATATATAATTTTATTTGACATTAAAAAATCATATTTTTTAATATAACTGTTATTTTTAATAAAATACTCATTATTATTAAAATAATAATTTTTTTCATCTCCAGTAATTAATTTATAATGAGTTAAACTAACATTATTATCTACAATTAAAGTTGTATAAATATTACTAAAATAAGATTGATTTATATTAATATAATGTTCAAATATTGTAATAGATTGCCTTTTTTTAATATGTATATAATTTCTATAATTTGACATATAAAAAAAATTATTACTATTATTTCCTATATTAATATATATTAAATAAAGTGGTTTTATATTATTGATATTATTTAAGTTTATATCAATAAAAACAATTTCTTTAGATAAAGATTCTGATAAATGAGTAAAAATATTATGTTTAATAAAATTATTTTTATTTTTTAAATTATTAAATTTATTAATAGTTATTTTATACCAAATATTATTTATATCACTTATATTTTGATTTAATTTTCCATTAATAAAATATAAAAAAATACCATCTAATTTAAAAATAATATTTGTTAAATCTTTTTTAAATAATGGTTTAGTTAAAGGAATTTTAAATAATTGATTATTTATAATATTATAATATGTATTTTTTTTTATATATTGTTGATTATTTAATAATTTTTTTAATTTTAACCAATGATTTTCTGATTGTTCTGAAAAATATTTTTTTTTATGTAATTGATATATATTATTTAATTGTTTTAATAAATTATTATTTATTAAGCCAGCCATAACCTTGATCCTCTAATTGTTTTACTAGCATAAAGTCACTAGATTTAACAATTTTGTTATTATAAAGTATATGTACATAATCTGGTTTAACATAATCTAGAATACGACGATAATGTGTAATAATAATAAATGACCTATTCTTAGATCTCATAATATTTATTATATTTGAAACTTTTTTTAATGCATCAATATCTAATCCTGAATCAATTTCATCTAAAATACATAATTTTGGTTTTAAAATTAACATTTGTAATATATCATTAATTTTTTTTTCTCCTCCAGAAAAACCAACATTTACAAATCGTTGAAGAAAATCTTCTTTTATACCTAATATTTTTATGTTTTTTTGAATTAAATCTTGAAAATCAAATCTATCTAATACAGATAACCCATTATATTTTCTTATTTCATTTAATGATGTATATAAAAATAAATTATTAGTAACACCAGGTATTTCAGGAGGATATTGAAACGAAGCAAAAATACCTTCTCTTGCTCTTATTTCAGGAGCCATATTTAATAAATTTTTTTTTTTAAAATATATATTTCCTTTAGAAATAATATACTCTTTTTTTCCTACTAAAATAAATGATAAAGTACTTTTACCTGAACCATTAGGACCCATTATAGCATGAATTTCTCCAGAATTAATTGTTAAATTAAATTTATCTAATATTACTTTATTATTTATATGAACATGTAAATCTTTTATTTTTAACATAATTTTATATAAATTATATTGATTAAAATTTTAACCAATACTTTTTTCCAAGTTAACTGATAATAATTTTTGTGCTTCTATAGCAAATTCTAAAGGAAATTTAATAAAAATATCTTTACAAAATCCATTAATAATAATAGAAACAGCATTTTCTATGCTAATACCCCTTTGTAGACAAAAAAATATTTGATCTTCTCCTATTTTAGAAGTTGTAGCTTCATGTTCAACTTGTGAAGTATGATTAGCAATATTTAAATTAGGATATGTATGAGTACTACATTTTGAACCAATTAAAATTGAATCACATTGAGTAAAATTACGAGAATAATCTGATTTTTTATTAATTTTTACTAAACTTCTATAAGTATTTTTACTATTTTCAGTAGAAATACTTTTAGATATAATTGTTGATTTTGTATGTTTACCTATATGAATCATTTTTGTTCCAGTATCAGCTTGTTGATAACCATTTGTTAATGAAATTGAAAAAAATTCACCAATAGAATAATCTCCTTGTAAAATCACACTAGGATATTTCCATGTAATAGCAGATCCTGTTTCTGATTGAGTCCATGACATTTTACTATATTTTCCTTTACATATTGCTCTTTTAGTAACAAAATTTAAGATACCTCCTGAATGCTTATTTCCTGAAAACCAATTTTGTACTGTAGAATATTTTACTTTAGCATTTTTTAATAATATTACTTCTACAACAGCAGCATGTAATTGATAATTATGTCTTATAGGAGCAGAACATCCTTCTATATAATTTACACTGCTATTTTCATCTGCAATTAAAATTGTACGTTCAAATTGTCCAATATTCTTTTCATTTATACGAAAATAAGTTGATAATTCTATAGGACAATGTACATTTTTTGGTATATATATAAATGTTCCATCGGAAGCTACAGCTGCGTTTAAAGATGCAAAAAAATTATCATTTGCAGGAACAACAGAACCTAAATATTTTTTAACTAAATCGGGATAATTTTGTATAGCATCATTTAAAGAACAAAAAATTATTCCTTTTTTTAATAATTTATCTTTATGAGTTGTAATAACAGATACAGAATCGAAAATAGCATCAATTGCTATATTTTTATTATTAATAGGAATATTTAATTTATTAAAAGTATCTGATACAGCATTTGTAAAATATTTATTTTTATTAAAATTAAAAGTAGTATTTAATTTATCATGATTAATATCAGATAAAGGTGCGGAATAATAAATATAATTTTGATAATTTAATTTATCAAAATGTCCATTTAACCAATGTGGTTCTTTATTATTTATCCAAAAATAATATCCTTTTAATCTAAAATCTAACATCCATTTAGGTTCATTACGTATTTGAGATATCTTTTTTATTATGTTTTCATTTATTCCTGGAGTAAATTGTTCATTTTTTAAATTTGTAGAAAATCCTTCTTTATAAATAGTTTTTTTTTTATTAAAATATCTAATTTTATTTTTTATATTATTTTTCATAGTAAATTTTTTTATTTAATATTAAAACTTTCTCCACAACCACAAGATTTAATTATATTATTATTATAATACTTAAAATATTCTTTAAAATTTTCTTTAATAAAATCTATAATTGTTCCATCTATAAAAACAATATCTGTTCTTTTTATATATATAATAATGTTATTATTTTGAAAAATTAAATCATCGTTAAAAAAATTTTGTACTAATTCAATTTTATATTTAAAACCAAAGCAACCTGTTTGTTTTAAAATTAATCTAATACTATTTACTGTAAAATTAATTTTTATTATTTTATTAATTTGTAATAATGCATTATTAGTTAAAAAAATTCCTTTCCAAACATATTTTTTACAAGAAAAATGGATTAATTTTTTTTTAAATATCATAATTATGATCCAATAAATAATAAATTTTATCTTATTATATCAATTAATATATATAAAATATAATATAAATAAGAATACTTAGTTATTATCTAAATAATATTTTTTATTATGAATAGTTTATTAATGTTTTCATTTTTTAAAAAATTAACTTATTATATTTTAATTATTTATTTGAATATTTACTATATTAATAGTAACTCTTTATTAAAATAATTAGATTATATAAATAATAATTTATATAAAAATTTTATTTTTATTTTTTTATTATAAAAAATAAAATATTTTTTAAAATAAATAAGTTATTTCATTGAATTTTTATTTTTTAATTATTATTTAATAATAATAATATTTTATTAATTAAATTTAATAATTTATTATTAATATTTTAGTAAAAAATTATTTATCTGAAAAAATATTTTAAAAAAATTATGTTATATTGTAATAAATTTAATTATATGTAATATAATTATGTTAAAAAATATTTTATTAAACTAATAAATATAATATTTCTAATATTATAGATTAATAAAATTAATAAAAAATTATTTTTGTATTTTATGTAATGAAAATTCTTGTGAACGAAAACCTAATAAAAATAATACTAATAGATATAATATTAAAACTAATATACAAACAATAAATAAAAATGCCATACGAAATCTTAAATCAGATATAATTAACCATTCTAGAGAAACTAAGTTAGATAAATATGATAACATCATTCCTAAAATTATAGTAACGATTGTTAATCTTATAATAAAACTGCACCACCCAGGCTCCGGAATATAAATTTCACTTCGTACTAATTTATAAAGTAATATAACAAAATTTAAGAATGCAGCTAAACATATTGCTATAGCAAAACCAATATGATTTAAGAAAAAAATAAATAAAGGACTCATAAATTGAGTAAAAATTAAAACTAATATTGCAACAACTACAGGAGTTCTAACATTTTGTCTTGCATAATATCCTAAAGCTAAAACTTTAGATGTTATTATAAATAATAAACCCACAGAATAAATAATAAGATTTTTTTGACACATTAAAACATCAAAGTAATTAAAAGCTCCATATTTAAATAAACAAATTAATAATATTTTAGAAAACATACCTAACATTAAAGAACTTGGTATTATTAAAATAAAACATAAACGTAAACCTAAATCTATTAATTTATTAAAATCTTTTTCATTATTCATAGTAAATGCATCAGTTAATGCTGGTAATAATACTATACTTAATGCAACAGCAAACATACCAATAGGTAATTCCATTAAACGATCAGCATAATAAATCCAAGTAACAGAACCTGTAATTAAAAAAGAAGCAAAAACAGAATTAATTAATAAAGATATTTGAGTTGCAGATACACCAATAATAGCTATACCCATTTTTTTAAAGACTTTTATTATACCATTTATGTTATTATAAATAACAAATTTACAACGTGGTAATACAAACATATCTATTCTTTTTAAATAAATTAATTGATAAATAAGTTGTATACAACCTCCGATTATGACAGACCATGCTAATATTAATACTGGAGGATTAAAATAAGATGGAAAAAACATAATAATAATTATCATACATATATTTAATAATATAGGCGTTAATGCAGGAACTAAAAAATTTTTCCATATGTTTAAAACAGAACTTGCCAATGAAGATAAAGAAACTAATAAAATATAAGGAAAAGTTATTTTTAACATTTTAGATGTTAATACTAATTTATAATTAGTAGTAACAAAACCAGGTGCTATTATAGAAATAATTAAAGAAGAAAATATTATACCGGATAAAACAACAATTGTTAATAATATTGTTAATATACCTAATACAGCAGAAACAAATTCTTTAGTTTCAATTATACTTTTTTTATTTTTATATTCAGCTAATACAGGAGTAAAAGCTTGAGAAAAAGCTCCTTCTGCAAAAATACGACGTAATAAATTTGGTAATTTAAATGCTATAAAAAAAGAATCACTATAAACACCTGCTCCAAAAATTTTTGCTATAAAACTATCTCTAATAAATCCTAACAATCTAGATAATAATGTTATAATACTAACCATTGTTAATGATTTTAACAAATTCATATTTTTCCTTAAACAAAAATAATTTGTTATATAAATAAATTATTTTAATAAAAATTTCAATATATTATATAAACAAAAATTTTATATATTTATTATAACATTTTTATAAAAAAATTAGTTATATAAACATTTTAGTTTATTTATTTATAATATATAAATTTAATTTTGACTTTTACAAAAGTTATATCTTTATGTTAGGTTATATAACCTAATAAATGATAAAAATCATTTATCCTTAATAAGGAATTATTATATGAATTTAAAAGAAATATCAAGAGCAAAATTACCAACTATATGGGGAGAGTTTATTATAATAGGATTTGAAGAAATCTCTACTGGAAATAGTCATATTGCTTTAATTTATGGAATGAAAAAGATTTATAAAACACCAATTATTTTAACAAGAATTCATTCTGAATGTTTAACTGGAGATTCTTTATTTAGTTTACGTTGTGATTGTGGTTTTCAATTAAAATCTTCTTTAATACAAATTTCTAAAGCAAATTGTGGAATATTAATTTATCATAGACAAGAAGGTAGAAATATAGGTTTATTAAATAAAATTAAAGCTTATAATTATCAAGATAAAGGATTAGATACTGTAGAAGCAAATCATAAATTAGGTTTTGCTGCAGATGAAAGAGATTATACTTCATGTGCAAATATATTAAAAACATTAGGTATTTTAAAAATAAAATTATTAACTAATAATCCTAATAAAATTAATATTTTAAGAAAAATTGGCATTAATGTGGTTAGTCGTATTCCATTAATTGTAGGATATAATTCAAAAAATAATAAATATTTAAATACTAAAGCTATAAAAATGGGTCATATATTTAAATAAATTTTTAAATTTTATTTTTTTTTATAATAATTTTGAAATATTTTAATAAATCATTTAGAATAGTTTTTTGTTCTTCACAATTTTTATATTTATTTAATAAAATTTCTATTTGATTAATATAGTTTAAAATATAATTTTTATTAAAAATATTTTTAATATATAAATTCCATTTATTTTTTTCTAAATCATTTAAAATTTCTGGAAAATTTCTAGCTCTATATCTGAATAATAATTCATTAGCTCTATAGTCATTAAAAATAAATTGTTTTAATTTATTAATAGGTGTTTTATGAAGTTTTTTAAAATTTTGTAAATCTGAATATCCAAAAAAATTTTTATATAATTGAGTATCTACATTGTTAATATCATAATTCATATTATTATTATAAAATTTAATTAAACAAGAAAAAATAATATTTTTAATTTTTAAAAAATATTTTTTAAAATTTAAAAAATTTTTTTGATAATAAATTAAATTAAAATTTAAACGTTTAATATCATTAGATTTTAATATATTTATTGGTAATAATAGAGGAGAATTATTTATATTTATAAATTTTATATAAATTAAAAAATTATTATTTAAAATATTTTTTTGCCAATTTAAATTAATAAATCTATTTATATCATTGATTAAATCAAAAGTAATTAATATATTTTTATTTTTAAAAGACCAAAATAAGGGAACAATACATCCTATATTATTATTTGAATTTTTATATACACTACTAATATAAATTAAAGGTTTTATATTAGATAAATGAATTATTTTTAATATTTCTTTTTTTTGTCTATTTTTAAAAAAATAATTAAAAAGAGATAATTGTTTTTTTTTAATTAATTTAGCAATAGCTATGGTAGCATACACATCAGATAATGCATCATGTGATTTATAATATAACTTTATATTATTAATATTAGCAATTTTTTCAAGATTAAAAACAGGAATATTATTTATTTTAGGCCAATTAAGACCATCTGGTCTTAAAACACAACATGCTCTTACTAAATTTAATATATCCCATCTACTATTATTATTTTTCCAATACCAATTATATGGGTCATAAAAATTTCTATAAAATAAATTACGACTAAATTCATCATCAAATGCAATATTATTATATCCTACAATACAAGTATTATATTTAGAAAATATTTTATTAATTTTTTTTGCTAAATTACATTCAAGAATTCCTTTAGTATTAACAATTTGAGGACTTATATTATGAATAATAATAGATTCTGGATTAGGAAAATAATCTATTGGTATTTTACAATATAATATAATAGGTTTTTCTATAATATCAAAATTTATGTTAGTGCGTACACAAGCAAATTGTGCTATCCTATCTATAGAAGGATTTAAACCAAAAGTTTCATAATCATAAAATAAAAAATTTGATTTATTTTTTATAATTTTATTATTTATTAACATAATAAATAATATTATTATAATTTTAATATTTTAACAATATATTTTATAATATATTAAAATTTCAAATTAAATGTTTAATACGGTGAGATGGCCGAGTGGTTGAAGGCGTACGCCTGGAAAGCGTATATATGGAAACGTATCAGGGGTTCGAATCCCCTTCTCACCTTGAATATATAATAAAATTATTAAAATATTTATAAATAACTTTATAATTGTTTATTTATAATGATTATTATATAATTTTAAAATGTTTGATATAGATATCACTAAAATCATTAACCAATACGGTTATTTAATAATACTTATAGGATCTCTTTTAGAAGGAGAGACATGTATTGTTATTGGAGGTATTGCAGCACATAAAAAATTATTAATTTATCATTGGGTTATAATAATTTCTACGTTAGGTGCAATTATAGGAGATCAATTTTTATTTTATATTGGTAAAAAATATAGTAATAAATTATTATTTTTTTTTAAAAAAAATAATTTTAAATTATATAAATATCAAAATTTAATTACAAATTATCCATATATATTTATTATTATGGTTAGATTTATGTATGGTTTCAGATTAATTGGACCAATCATTATTGGTATAACAAAAATAAAAACATTTAAATTTTTGATATTTAATATTATAGGAGCCATAATATGGTCTATAATTTTTGTTAGTTTAGGATTTATATTTGGTGATATTATCACTTCTTGGATCAAAGATATTAATAAAATAACAAAATATATACTATATATTTTAAGTATCATATTATTAATAAAAATAATATATACGTTTTTAAAAAAATAAATATTATTGATCAATAATATTTATTTTATTAAAATAGACATTTTTATAATTTTTATTATTGGTTCAGGATATACTCCTAATAAGAAAGTAATTATTGTTAATAATAATATTAAATATTTACTAATAAATATTTTTTTTGTATTTAAGTTATTTGAAAAAATTAATAAAGATAATTTATTATTATATGGAGGTAAGTATAAATTAATTATAACACGTAAATAATAATATAAACCAGCTGCACTACCTAATATTACTATAAATACTAAATACCATAATTTCATCTTAATAATTAATAGTATTAAATAAAATTTAGAAATAAAACCTAAAGTAATTGGAATTCCAGCTAGAGATAAAAACATAACTGTCATAATAAATGATAAAACAGGTTCATACCAAAATAATCCTCTATAATATTCAAGATTATCAATATTTTTTTTATATTGTTGTTGTATGTTTAAATGAGACATTATACTAATAACAGTAAATATACCTATATTATTTAATATATAACTAATAATATATATTCCCATTGTTTCTAATGAAAATAATATATTATTTGGTATAATTATATTATATATTAATATTATTAATATATAACCTAAATGAGCTATAGAAGAATATCCTAATAAACGTTTAATGTTATTTTGTGATATAGCTAAAAAATTTCCAAATATAATAGAAGTTATTGATATAAAAATTAATAAATTAGATAAAATCAGTCTATTTGAAGATATATTAGTAAAATGAACTAATAATCTTACTAGTGATGTAAAAATAGAAATTTTACTAAATGTGGATAAAAACATTGTTACTGCAGTAGGTGATCCTTGATAAATATCTGGGGTCCATAAATGAAAAGGTACTAATGATAATTTAAATCCTATACTAACTAAAATTAACACTAAACCAATAATACTTATATTATTTACAATTGAATTAAATAAATATTGTTTACTTATATATGTAAAATTTAAACTTCCATAATCAATATAAATTAATGAAATACCTAATATAAAAAAAGAAGTTGCTATACTAGAAAGTATAGTATATTTAATACTAGCTTCTAATGAATTTTTTAATTTTAAATTATATCCAATTAAACCAAATATAGGTATAGATATTAATTCCATGCTTACTAACATTGAAATAAAATTATTAGAACAAGTTAAAACGATACCTCCAATAGAGGAAATAAGAATTAAAAGATAAAATTCATCTTTATTATAATAATAATTTATTAACCAAGGATATGCTATTATACAAGTTATAATACTAGTTATTAATAATATTATAGTATAAAAATAAGAATAATTATCTATTATAAACAATGTATTATTAATATAATTAATATTATTATACATATTGTATAATATAGATAGTAAAGTAAAAAATAAACCACAGATTGTTATTATTAAATGAACAAAATTATTACGTTTAATAGAAATACTTATAAGTATAATTATTATTGTTAAAATAATAATAATTAAAGGTAATAATAGTATTAAATTTTTCATAAAATATATTATATTCTTCCTTTTGTAAAACCATTTATTTTATAAAATATTTTAATGTAATATATTTTTATAATAAATATTATTTATTACATTATAAGAAATATTTAATATAGGTTGAGGATAAAATCCTAATATCAATAATAAAATTAATAAAGAAACAATAATAAATATTTCTCTATAAACTAATTTTTTAAAAAGAAAAACAGTTTTTGTTGGTCCATAAAAAATTTTTTGCATCATATTTAAAGAATAAATACTTGCAAATAATAAACCAAAAATAGCAATACTAGCATATATTGGATAATTTTGGAAATTTCCCATAAGAATTAAAAATTCTCCTATAAAATTTCCAGTACCTGGAATTCCTAAACTTGCTAAAGAAAAAAATAAGAAAAAACCTGGTAATAAATTTATATTACTCCAAAACCCACCCATTAAATTTATATTTCTTGTTTTTAATCGTTCATATATTTGTCCACACATTATAAATTGAGCTGCAGCAGATATACCATGTGATATCATTTGTATAATAACTCCTTGATAAGCAATTTTATTATTACTATAAATTCCAATAAGTACAAATCCCATATGAGATATTGAAGTATAAGCTATTATTCTTTTTATATCATTTTGAATATAAGCTAACCAGGATCCATAAAATATACCTACTATTCCTAATATCATTGCAATAGGAGCAAATTTTAAAGAAGCTAAAGGAAACAATGGTAAAGAAAATCTTAATAATCCATATGCAGCTGTTTTTAACAAAATACCTGCTAAATCTACAGATCCTGCTGTAGGTGCTTGAGTATGAGCATCAGGTAACCAACCATGTAATGGAATTACTGGAATTTTAACAGCAAAAGCAATAAAAAAACATAACATTAATAAAAATTCTAAATTAAATGATTTTGGAGTATTTAATAAATTATTATATTCAAAAGTCCATATTCCTGTTATCTCATGATTTAAAAAAACTAATGTTAAAATACCAAATAACATTATTAAACCACTAACCTGTGTATAAATAAAAAATTTAGTAGCTGCTGTTATACAACTTTTACCTTTTATATTATTATGTCCCCATAACGATATTAAAAAATACATAGGAATTAACATAATTTCCCAACATAAAAAAAATAAAAACATATCAATAGCAAGAAATACACCTATTACCCCACTTAAAATCCATAATAAATTTAAATGGAAAAAACCATGTAATTTTTTTGTTTCATTCCAAGAACATAAAACTGCCATTATTCCTAATAATCCAGTTAAATTAATCATGATTATAGAAAGACCATCCGTAGCTAAATGAAAATTTATACCAAATCTTGGGATCCAAGGGAATATAAATTCTGATATCCATCCAATATATGGAAAAGATAATTTACTATTTAAAAAATATGAATGAGTAAATAATTCAAAAATAGAAAGAAAAAAAACAATACTAATAGAAATTAATGATATCCAACGAGGTAATTTATAATTTAAACGTTCAGTTTGCCAACAAATTAATCCACCTATAAAAGGAACTAATATAAACCAAGGTAATAACATAATATTTCCTAATTATTTTTAAAACTTAATAAAAAATATTAATTTTAAAATATTATTTTATAATAAATAATATTTATTACTGAATATTATAACTAATAACAATATTATTATACCTAAACACATAGATGATATATACCAACGTATATATCCATTTTCACTAATTAATAAAATTTGTTCTGTTTTTTGAGCAAATTTAATTAATATATCTATACCCTGAGAAATAGGATCATTTTTAATGATAAATAATATTTTTAAAAAATTATTTATAAATAATTTTTTATATATTAAATCTAAATAACAACCATTATAAAAAAAATTTTTGATAATATAAAAATTAATATTATTTATTTTAATAAATTTTAATAAATAATTACGATTTTTCCAAAATAATATAAAAAGTATACTACCAGTAGTTGATAATAATGCTGAGATTATTTCTAATATAAAATATTGATTTGTATGTGTAATCATTACATCATTAAATAATGAATATATATTTAATGGTAATAATTTTATACCTATAAAACTAGATAATATACTTAATATTATTAATGGAATATTATGATTCCAACTATTATTTTTAATAGGTATTATATTTGTTTTTCCATAAAAAACAATATAAATTAGACGTGTAATATATAAAGATGTAATAAAAGTACCAACAAAACCCAATATAACAAAAATAAAATAATGATTTATTAAAGCTTCATATAAAATAGTTCCTTTACTAAAACTACTAATACTAATAATTGGAAAAGAACATAATGATAAACTTCCTAATAAAAAACAATAATATATAAAAGGTATATATTTTCTCATATTTCCCATTTTAAATATATTTTGTTCATGATTAGTAGAAATAATAATAGAAGCAACAGATAAAAATAATAATGCTTTAAAAAAAGCATGTGTTATTAAATGAAATAAAGAAGCTTCCCATGAATGTATACCTAATGCTAAAAACATATAACCAATTTGACTCATAGTGGAATATGCTAGAATACGTTTTATATCTTTTTGTACTAAAGCAGATAATCCTGATAATAATAACGTTATTATTCCAATAATACCTATAAATAATAAAATATTATTTGTTAATGAAAATAAAACATAATTTCGTAAAATTAAATAAACTCCTGCTGTTACCATAGTAGCTGCATGAATTAATGCAGAAACTGGAGTAGGACCTGCCATTGCATCTATTAACCAAGTATTAAATGGAAATTGAGCAGATTTACTTATTGCACCTATTGCTAACATTAAAGTAATTATATCTAATAAAAATGGTTTATAATAAAAATGAGATGAATTAATTAAAAAAGATATTTCTTTAAAATTTATTGTTTTAAATAATTTGAATATTAAAAAAATACCTATTGCTAAAAAAATATCACCTAAACGAGTAATTAAAAATGCTCTTATAGCAGATAATCCATTTGAAGTATTTTTATAGAAAAAACCTATTAATAAATAAGAACAAACACCTACACATTCCCAACCAAAAAACATTAGTATAAAATTATCTGCTAATATTAACATAATCATACTAGCAATAAATAAATTAGTATATGCAAAAAATCTTGAATAACCTTCATCATTTTTCATATACCATGATGCAAATATATGTATAAGAAAACCAATACCAGTAGTAACTGATAACATTGTTAATGAAAGCATATCTAAATATAAATTAAAATTAATATGAAAATTATCTATATTTATAATTTGCCATAAAGATTCTTTATATATTAAAATATTATTTTTAAAAAAAATAAAATTAATTATAAATGTAATTATTGTAATAATACCTATAGACCCAACACCAATGATTGTAGATATTTTTTTATTTAAATATTTAGAAAATAAAGAAAGTATGAAAAAACTTATTAAAGGTATTAAAATAGTAAAATAAAGAAATTTCATTCATTCATCTCACTAATTGAATCAATATTAATTGTATTTTGATAATGATATAATTTTAATAATAAAATTAAACCTATACAACTTTCAATAGCAGCAATAGTAATTGATATTATATACATAATTTCTCCTTCTGTTTGTTTCCAATAATTTCCTGAAATTATACAAGATAGTGCTGCAGCATTTAACATTATTTCTACACATATTAAAATATACAACATATTTTGTCTAATAATTACACCAGTTAAACCTATTATAAATATAATAATTGTTATCAACAATCCATAATATAAAGGAATCATATTTTTACTTTTTAATTTTAAATTATTAATGTATTAAAAAACTTAATGTTTAATTTTTTTTATTTCCTATATGAAATACTATAATTAGTCCTGCTAATAATAATATTGATATTAATTCAACAATTATTTTATATTGTTTAAACATATTTATTCCTATACTATTTATATCAATAATATTATTAAATATATATTTATTATTACATGATGCTTTAATCATAAAAATTAAAAAAAATAATAAAACTATTGTTAATAAAATAGAACTAATTAAAACTATTGGTTTTTTTATTAATATTTTTTTTTCTTCTAAAGCTATTTGTTTATGATTTAATAACATTAATACAAAAACAAATAATACAACTATTGCACCAGCATAAATAATAATTTCTAAAGCACCTGCAAAATAATCACCTAAAGTAAAAAATATACCTGATATAGAAATTAATGATACTAAAAAATATACTAATGTATACATAGGATTAATACTTATTACTACACATAATGTAGAGATTATTGATAATAATCCTAATATATAAAAAATTATTTCCATAGATAAACCTTTTATTTATTTATTTTATGGTAGTAAACTTTTAACATCTACTTCAATATTTTTTTTATATTGTGAACAATTGTTTTTAATTTTTACACCAGTAATTTTATAAAAATTATAATGAGGATATTTTCCTGTATTATTAATTAATAAATTTTCTTTTTCATATACCATATCTTTTCTTTTAAATTCACATAATTCAAAATCTGGTATTAATTGTATAGCATTAGTAGGACAAGCTTCTTCACAAAAACCACAAAATATACAACGAGATAAATTTATACGAAAAAATTTAGGATATGATCTACCATTTTTTTTTGTTGCTTTTTTTAAAGAAATACAACCTACAGGACATACTACAGAACATAAATTACATGCAACACAACGTTCATTATTATCATTATCTAATGATAATATTATTCTGCCACGATATCTTGGAGATAAATATACTTTTTCTTCTGGATACATTATAGTTTCTCTTTTTTTAAACATGTTTGTCCAGACTAAAAATATACTACGTATTTGACTAAATAATCCTATAAAAAATTTTTTTAATTTCATATTTATATTATTTCTAAATGAAAATAATTCATATTATCATAAATAATGCAGTAAAAATAAGATTTATTAATGTTAATGGTAAACATATTAACCATCCAAAATTCATAATTTGATCATAACGAGGACGAGGTAATGAAGCTCTTATTAAAAAAAATAATAATATAAAAAATATTGTTTTTAATAAAAACCATATAATAGGTGGTAAAATTGGACCATACCAACCACCAAAAAATATAATTGATATTAAAGAAGACATAATTATAATATTAATATATTCTCCGACAAAAAATAAACCAAATTTAATTCCTGAATATTCAATATGATATCCATCTGAAAGTTCTTGTTCTGTTTCTGGCTGATCAAAAGGATGTCTATGACATAATGCTATAGAAGCAATAAAAAATGAAATAAATCCAAAAAATTGAGGTATAATATTCCAGTAATGATATTGTTTCAATACAATATTATTTAAATTAAATGATCCTGTTTGACATATTACACCCATTAATGATAATCCTAAAAAAACTTCATAACTTAAAATTTGGGCAATACCTCTAATAGAACCTAATAAAGCATATTTATTATTACTTGACCATCCTGCAAATAAAATTGAATAAACAGAAATACTAGCCATCATTAAAAAAAAGAGAATACCAATAGTTAAATTAGATATTATTAATGTAGAAGTAATAGGTAATATTGCAAATACTGATAATAATGAATTAAAAGCAATAATTGGTGCAATATTAAATAATATTTTACTTGTAAAAGTTGGTATTACATCTTCTTTAAAAAGAATTTTGATCATATCTGCTAATATTTGTAAAGATCCAAACCATCCAACTCTATTTGGGCCATAACGATTTTGAAATAATGCTAATATACGGCGTTCTATAAAACTTAAATAAGCACCACTAATTATTATAATTATTAAAATTAATAAAATTTTTAAAATTATTAATACATTATTAATATTAAAAAATAAAAATATATTCATTTTAATACCTTTAATTTTTCAATAGTTTTTCCTAAAAATATTAATGGTATTCCTGGAATTCCTAAAGGTAATCCAATTAATCCTTGATGTAAATTTTTTGAAATACGAAATGGCAAATGAATTTTATTATTTAAGCAAAATATTTCTATTATATTTTTACAAAAATTTTCTTTAATACCTAAATTTATTGCATCTAAATTATTTATAATTATACATTGATGATAAAAAAATTTTTTTATTAATTGTGATTTTTGTATTAAACTATCACTATAAAATAAACTATAATAAGGTACAATGGTAAATTTTTTCACATTAAATGATTTTGGAACAATATATTTAAATGTATTTAATGATTTATTTTTTTTCTTCAAAATTTTTATTCCTGTAGGACCATATTTAGAAGAAATACCTATTTCTTTTTGAAATTTATTTAGAGATTGTAAAGAATTCCAACCTGGATACCATAAAAATGGTAGATGAGAACATTTAATGTTAGTATCATAATTACCTTCCATAGAAAAATTAAAAATAGTATCTTTATCTTCTAATTGTTTTTGTTCATGTATATTAATATTAGATAACATTGATGTTCTACCACTATAACGAATAGGAGATCTTGCAAATTTTCTATCAAAAATTTTATAATCAGCTTTTGGAGCTGCTTTACTAATGCCATTAAGTATAGGTATGTTTTTTTCACAATTTTTTATTATTTCATCTAAAATAATACTATTTAATTTTTTATTATTTATTTTATATTTTAATTCAGATATCCATTTCCAACTAGATTTAACTTGAATTTTTTTATTATAAAAAACAGGATTATATGCTTGAAAAAATCTTTGTGCTCTAGATTCATTATTAATAACAGTACCACTACTTTCAAAAAAACTAGCTGAAGGTAAAATTATAGTTGCTTTTTTCATTGTATCAGTATATTGATGATCCATAACAATAATATTAGATATTTTTTTAAATATATTATTTAATTTATTTTTTTCTTCTTGAAAATATAAATCATTTTCCATAATAATTAATGTATCTACATTAGATAAATTTGTATTAAAAATATCTTCTAAAGATTTACCATTAATAATACTAACCCCCATACTATTAACTGTATTTAATACAAAAAATAATCCTGTATTTTTACCATGTGAATTTAAAGCTTTAACTATATTATATGTTACAGAAATTAAGTCTAATGAACCAGAATTAGTTCCGGAAATAATTAAAGGTTTTTTTGCTTTTAATAATATTTTTGCTATATTTTTTATTTTCTGTAATAAATGATTATCAGTAATAGAAATTTTAGATGATATATTATTAATATAATCAGATAATATAAATCCAAAATTTACTTGATTTTTAATAGGAGCATAATAATTCCAACTAGCAATATCATCTAAAGATGTATTATCTAAACTTGTTATAAATAATGGATTTTTAAACATATTATTTACATTTGTAATAGCATTACTATTCCAATATGGAATATTATTTTTCTCATATATAGATAAATTTTTTTTAATAGCTTGTCTTATTGATAAAGATAATCTAGGACTAGTTATACTAATATCTTCTCCTAAAATTAAAATTGCATCATAATTTTCTATTTCAGTAAGAGAAGGACAATATATATTTTTACTTTGTAATATTTTTATAATTAAATCAATTTGTAATTTTTCTTTATTTAAAATACCAGTAGAAAAATTTTCTTCACCAACTAAATCTTTTAAAGCAAAATTACTTTCTATACTTGCTCTAGGAGAACCAATACCAATAATTCTTTTTGATTTTTTTATTAAATCAGATATTTTTTCTATTATAGATAGATTATCTAAAATAATATTTTGATTATTAATTATTTTAGTTGCTTGTAATGGTCTATTATTATTTACATAACCAAAACCAAAACGACCACGATCACAAATAAAATAATTATTTATTTTTTCGTGATATCTATTTTCTACACTAGATAAATATCCATAACGTTCTCCTATTGAAATATTACAACCTAATGAACAATTATGACAAATACTAGGAGCATATTGCATATCCCATTTTCTAGCAAATTGTTCAGAATAAGTTTTATTTGTAAATACTCCTGTAGGACATATTTCTATTAAATTACCTGAACATTCATTTTCTAATATACCATCAGTTATTCTTCCAAAATAAAGATTATTATTAGATCCAAAAACATCAAAATCTTTTCCACCTGCATAATCTTTATAAAATCTTACACAACGATAACATTTAATACAACGATTCATCGTATGTGATATAAAAGGACCTAAATTTTGATTTTTATATTGTTTTTTAATAAAATTATATCTTCGAGAAACATGACCAGTCATTACTGTCATATCTTGTAAATGACAACTACCACCTTCATCACAAATAGGACAATCATGAGGATGATTAATCATTAATAATTCAATAATATTTTTACGAAAATTTTTTGATTCTATATCATTTACAGAAATATATAAATTTTCAGAAGGTAAAGACATACAAGACATTATTATATGTCCTTTTGAACTTTTACAATCATTATATTTTTTAATACCACATAAACGACATGATCCTACACTTCCTAAAACAGGATGCCAACAAAAATAAGGTAAATCAAAACCTAAAGATAAACATATTTTTAATATATTATCTTTTTTATTAACCTTATAAAATTTTCCATCTATATTAATAATTGTAGTCATAATAAATATATTCCAGTAAGTTATTATAACAAATAATAATTTTATTATTTAATATTTATTAAATATAAATTTTATAAAAAAATTTATATGTAATTTTATATTTACTGTAATATTCCTAATTCAAATTCATTAAAAAAATATTTCAGCGCACTACTTAAAGGTTCTATAGCTCCGACAGGAAGAGCACAAAAAGATTTGCCATCTATTAATTGATTACTAATTTCTTGTAATAACTTAATATCATTAATATGACCTTTTCTATTTTCTAAATTATACAATATTTTTACAATCCATGGTAAACCTTCACGACATGGTGTACAAAATCCACAAGATTCTCTTGCAAAAAATATTTCTATATTTTTTACTAAAGAAACCATATTAATATTATTATCTATTGCCATAGATAATCCAGTACCTAATCTACTACCTACTTTTTGAAGACTAATAAAATCCATAGGTAAATCTAAATGATTTTCAGTTAAAAAACCAGTTCCAGCACCACCAGTTTGCCATGCTTTTAATTTTAGTCCTTTTTTCATACCTCTAGCATATTTTTCTAATACTTCACGTGCACTAGTACCAAATGGTAATTCCCATACCCCAGGATTTTTAACATTTCCAGAAAATCCTAACATTTTTGTACCACTATCATATTTACTTTTAGAAATATTTTTATACCAATAAGATCCATGCATTAATATGCTAGATATATTAAAAAAAGTTTCTACATTATTAATACATGTAGGTTTACCCCATAACCCAATAGAAGAGGGAAAAGGAGGTTTGAATCTAGGATTTGCTCTTTTACCTTCTAATGAATTAATTAATGCTGTTTCTTCACCACAAATATATCTTCCAGCTCCTATATGCATATATAATTCAAAATTAAAATTTTTATTAAAAATATTATTTCCTAAGACACCTAATGTATAAGCTTCTTTTATTGCTAAATTTAAAATTTTAGCACATGTTACATATTCTCCTCTCAAAAAAATATATCCTTTATTAGCTTGTATAGCAAAAGCACTAATGATAATACCTTCTATTAATTGATGAGGAATATGTTCTATTAAAAAACGATCTTTATAAGTTCCAGGTTCCATTTCATCTGCATTACATAGTAAATATCTAATTTCAGAACTTTTTATTTTTTGAGGCATTAAACTCCATTTAATACCAGTAGAAAATCCTGCACCACCTCTACCTTTCAATCCTGAATCTTTAATTAAACTAATAACTTCTTCAGGATTCATATTATTTAATGTTTTTTTTAAACTATTATAACCATTTTTTTTAATATATTCTTTTAAAAATACTGGTTTATTATCATATCTTATACGCCATGTTAATGGATAATTTTCTTCATTAAGATTTAATTTTTTCATTAATATATTTATCCAAAATTTCATTTATATTATCTTGTGATACTGAAGTATAAATTTGATTATTAATCATAATACTAGGACTTTTATCACAAAAACCTAAACAACATATAGGTAATAAAGTAAATAAACCATTAACTGTTGTTTCTCCTGGAATAATTTGTAATTTATTTTTTATTATTTTTAAAACTTTTTCATATCCTGTTATATAACATACAACACTATCACAATATTTAATAATATATTTACCTACTGGATATCTAAAAATTTGGCTATAAAATGTTGCAATACTCTCAACTTGAGAAGGTGAAATATTTAATAATTTCGCAACAATATAAATTATTTCATCAGATATCCAACCATATTTTTTTTGTAAATATATTAATACTTCAATAGAAGCTGCATGATTATATTCATAATGAGATTTTATTTTATTAATTATTTCTAAATCTCTTTGATTTAATATAATTTTTTTTTTATTAAGTATTTTATTCATAATATATATTAACGATCAACATCAGACATAACAAAATCAATACTACCTAAATAGGTAATTAAGTCAGAAACTAAACTACCTCTAATAACTGAAGGTATTTGTTGTAAATGAGCAAAACTTGGTGTTCTTATTCTTGTACGATAACTAATACTATTACCATCACTAATTAAATAATAACTATTAATACCTTTTGTAGCCTCTATCATTTGAAATGATTCATTAGCAGGTATTATAGGTCCCCAAGAAACTTGTAAAAAATGAGTAATTAATGTTTCAATATTTTTTAATGTTTTTTCTTTTGGTGGTGGTGTAGTTAAAGGATGATCTACTTTAAATGGCCCTGTAGGCATATTATTCAAGCATTGATTTAAAATACGTAAACTTTGCCATATTTCTTCTAATTTTAACATAACTCTAGAATAACAATCACTTATATTATTACCTATTGGAATATCAAAATCAAAATTTTCATAACCAGAATAAGGTCTCCATTTACGTACATCAAAATTTAAACCAGTAGCTCTTAATCCAGCACCTGTAATACCCCATTGTATAGCTTCTTTTTGTGAGTATACTGCTACATTTTTTGATCGAGATATTAAAATACTATTTTGTAATGCTGTTTTTTTATACATTATTAATCTTTTAGGAAGCCATTCTAATATTTTTTTTAAAAGTATATTCCAACCTTTTGGTAAATCATTTGCTAATCCACCTATTCGGAACCATGCAGGATGCATTCTTGCACCTGTAATTGCTTCAATTATATCATATATTTTTTGTCTATCAGTAAATGCAAGAAATACAGGTGTCATAGCACCAACATCTTGAATAAAAGTAGATAAATATAATAAATGACTATTAATACGGAATAATTCTGATAGCATAATTCTAATAACTTTAATCCTATCTGATACAATAATATTTGCTAATTTTTCTATTGCAAGAATATAAGGCATTTCATTTATACAACCACCTAAATATTCAATACGATCTGTATATGGAATATAAGTATGCCAAGTTTGTCTTTCAGCTATTTTTTCTGCACCTCTATGATGATATCCTATATCTGGAATACAATCTATAATCTCTTCTCCATTTAATTGTAAAATTATTCTAAATGCTCCATGTACAGAAGGATGATTAGGACCTAAATTTAAAAACATATAATCATAATTTTTATTATTAATCTTTATTCCCCATTCTTCTGGATTAAATTTTGTACTTTCAATATCTATTTTATATTTATTTTTAGATAAAGTATAAAATTCATTTTCAGTTGCTTTTGCAGGAAAATCTTTACGTAATGGATAACCATTATTCCAGTTATATGGTAAAAGAATATGAGATAAATGAGGATGATTAATAAAATTAATTCCAAACATTTCCCATATTTCTCTTTCATACCAATTAGCATTGGTAAAATATTTTGTTATACTATCAATAGATAAACTATCCATTTTTAATGGAACCTTAATTATTATATCAATATTTCTATTAATTGAAATTAAATGATAAAATAAAGAAAAATCCATTTTTAATGTTAAATTAAATTTATTATGATGAAGTCTTTCATCTACACCATGAATATCATATAACATATTATATGGATCATTAATTTTATATAAAAATTTTATAAAATGTATTAATTCTTTTTTTTTTACCCAAATTACTAATGGCATATTTATATTTTTATTATTTTGTATTAAAAAATTTTTTGATCCAAAATAACTGTATAATTTATTAATTATTAAATCATTAGAGTAATTAGAATTATTAGTTAATAATTGAGAATTAATATTATTTATTGCCATTGTTTTTTCAACATTATTATTAAAATTATTCATAAATCTTCTATTCCTATTTAAATAATAGTAAAATTACTATTTTAATGAGTAATGAATAATTTAATTAAATTGTATCAGGAGAACGTAATTTTATATTTTTTTTTGTATATTTTTTTTTTTGTGATGACATTTTAGGTTTATATATTCCTTGATCACCCATTATCCAAGAAAATGGACGTCTTTCATTACTAATAGATTTTTGTAATAATAATAAAGCTTGAATATAAGCTTCTGGTCTAGGAGGGCAACCTGGGATATAAATATCTACAGGTAAAAATTTATCAACTCCTTGAACTACAGAATATATGTCATACATACCCCCAGAATTAGCACATGCACCCATAGAAATTACCCATTTAGGTTCTAACATTTGATCATATAATCTTTGTATAATAGGTGCCATTTTAAGAAAACATGTTCCAGCTATAACCATAAAATCAGCTTGTCTAGGAGATGCTCTTAAAACTTCTGATCCAAAACGAGATATGTCATTTATAGATGTAAATGATGTTGTCATTTCTACATAGCAACAAGAAAGACCAAAATTATATGGCCATAAAGAATTTTTTCTTCCCCAATTAATAATTTGATGAGTTATTTTTTTTAAATTTCCTAAAAATATATTTTCATGTACTTGATCTTTAATAGGATCATTATCAATATTTTTTATTTCTTCTAATGGATATATTTTTTTGTTATTAATATTTACTTTAGTAAGAGTATATTTCATAATATAGTATTTATTTTATATTTTAATAATGAATTAAGAATATTTTTTAGATCTCCAGTTTAAAGCACGTACTCTAAATAAATAAAATAAACTAATTAAAATTGTTATTATAAATAATAACCCTTCTATAAATCCTTCTAATTTAATTTCTTTAATAGAAACAGACCATATATATAAATACAATGCTTCAACATCAAAAATCACAAAAAACATAGCTATTAAATAAAATTTAATAAAAATTTTTATTTGGGCATTACCAAAAGAACAAGTACCTGATTCAAATGGTATATTTTTATCTGTTCCATAAGATCGACCTCCTAAAAAATGAGATACTAACATAACAGTACAACTAATTATAATAGCAAATATTTGAAATATAAAAAAAGATAAGTTATTAATATAATAATTTGTATTAATCATAATTAATTTTTTAAAATAAAAATTTATTTGTTAATAATATAATAAGTAAATATAATATGTAAATATGTTGATTGTTTATATTTTAAACTAATCATTAAAAATTAATATTATTTATATTAAAAATATAAAAAATAATAACATTATTGAATATAATTATTTATTAAAAATGATTTAAGATAAGAAAAATTATTTGGAAAATTATAAGATAAATTTTCTTTTTTTATGTAATGAGTTAATTTATTTGGTAATTTAATTGTAATTTTTAAAATCTTATTTACATATTCTTGAAATTTTGCTGGATGTGCAGTACCTAAAAAAATTCCAAATGCTTCTTTATTTTTAATCTTTACTTGTAAAGCATGATATGCTATTGCAGAATGTGGTTCTGTAATATAGTTATATTTATTATATAATTTTAATATAGATTGTTCAGTAACATAATCTGATATAGATTGAGATGATAATTGATTTAAATTCCAATTATTTATTTGAAATAATTCTATTATACGTGGCCAATTATTCGGACAACTTACGTCCATAGCATTAGACGCTGTTGCAATAGTTTTTTGAGGATTCCAAATACCACTTTTAAGATATCTAGGAACTGTATCATTAGAATTAGTAGCTGCTATAAATTTTTTTATAGGTAATCCCATTGATTTAGCTATTAATCCAGCAGTTAAATTACCAAAATTACCACTAGGTACAGAAATAATAACATTACTTCTATTATCTGGTAATATTTGAGAAAAAACTTCAAAATAATAACATATTTGAGCTATTAATCTACTAATATTAATTGAATTTGCAGAATTAAGAATTAATTTTTTTCTTAAAGTTATATCTTCAAAAGATTTTTTAATTAAATTTTGACAATCATCAAAATTACCATCAATAGAAATTGTTTTAATATTTTTACCTAAAGTACAAAATAATTTTTCTTGTAAAATAGATATTTTATTTTTAGGATATAAAATTATTACTTCAATATTATCAATATTATAAAAAGCATGAGCAACTGCAGCTCCTGTATCACCAGATGTAGCAGTTAAAATAATCATTTTTTCTTGTTTATTAAAATAATTTAACATTTGAGACATAAAACGAACTCCAAAATCTTTAAAAGATAAAGTGGGTCCATGAAATAATTCTAAACAAGAAATATTACTTGTAATATTAATTAATTTTAGTGGAAAATTAAATGCCTTATAAATATTTTTTGTTAAATTTTCTAAAGAAATTTCATTTTTAATAAATAAAGATATGATATAACTACTACGATTAATAAAATCCATATCTAGTATTTTTTCAATATTTTGAAAATTAATTTTAGGTATAAAATTAGGAAAAAATAATCCTTGATTTTTTCCTAATCCTGTTTTTAAAGCTTGTTCAAAATTTATTATTTCTTTATGATTATTTATATTATAAAATTTCATTTTTTCTCCATTATTTGTGTGCCTTTTTTATTAACTACACAAATATATACAAAACCTTTATTATTTTTTATATAATTTATTTGTAACCACTTAACCATATTTTGTGCAATATTTAAATTATTAAAAATAGTAAATAATGTAGGTCCTGAACCTGAAATACCATAACTTAAAGCTCCTAACTTTTTAGAAATTTGACGAATATTTTCAAAATTAGGTAATAGTAATTTTCTATATGGTTCAGCAATAAAATCTTTCATTAATTTTGCTGCAAGTAATTCTTGTTTAGTATGACTTGCATGTATAAATCCTGCTAAATATTGGCTTTGTTTAATACAAATATTTTTATTATAATATTTAGGAAGTATTTTTCTAGAATCATGAGTTGAAAGTTTTATACCAGGATAGGCAATTACCCAAAACCAATTATCGAATACTGGTATATCTTGAATAATTAAATTATCAGTTATTAATATTAATTTAATTCCCCCTAAATAACAAGGAGCAACATTATCATAATGTATATGACCAGATAATGATTGTTCTAATTCTCCCATTAAAATTAATAAATCATTATCATTTAAAGGATTATTAAGAAATAAATTCATAGCTTTTAAAAAAGCAACTATAGAACAAGAACTTGAACCTAAACCTGAAGCTACAGGTACATTTTTTTCTAAAATAATTTTTAATGGTATGATTTTACCTATTTTATCACAAAATTTAGACCAACAATGAAAAATAATATTTTTATAAAAATTTTTTGGTAGATCATTAAAAAAATATCCTTGACTTATTAATCTAAATTTTTTAGATGATGTTATTGATACATAATCACCTAAAATTCCTCCATCTAACCTAGATAATGCTATACCTAATGAATCAAAACCAACATTAATATTTCCTATAGAAGCAGGAGCATAGATTTTTATCATTACTTTAAATTCCTATATTTATTAAATAATAATACGTAATAAATCAGCAAAAACTCCTGAAGCAGTAACTTTATTTCCAGCTCCATAACCTCTTAATACCAAGGGTATTGGTTGATAATAATTGCTATAAAAAACTAGAGCATTTTCACCATTTTTAATTTCATATAAAGGATTTTTTTTATCTATTTTTAATATTTGTACTTTACAACAACCATTTTTATTAATACTTCCTATAAAACGAAGTACTTTTTTTTCTTTTTTTGCATTCTGTATTTTTTTTTCAAAATTTAAATCTAATTCTGGTAATAAATACATAAATTCTTTAATTGAATTTAAATTATTAAATTTATTAGGAATAATTGATTCTATTTTAACATCATCTAGTTCTAGGTTATAACCAATTTCTCTTGCTAAAATAAGAAGTTTTCTAGCAACATCTATTCCTGATAAATCAATACGTGGATCAGGTTCTGTAAAACCCATTTCTTTTGCCATATATGTAGCTTTAGATAAAGATATACCTTCTTCTAATTTACCAAAAATAAATGAAAGAGAACCAGATAATATTCCTATAAAATTAATTAATTTATCACCAGTATTTATTAAATTTTGTAAATTAGAAATAACTGGTAAACCAGCTCCTACATTAGTTTCATAAAAAAATTTACGATTATTTTCTTTAGCTACAATACGTAAATCTTTATAATATTGCATAGAAGATGTATTAGCTTTTTTATTAGTAGCTATTATATGAAATCCATGACTAAAAAAATTAATATATAGATCAGCAATTTTTTGAGAAGAAGTACAATCTATTATAACAGGATTAATAAATTTATATTGTTTAATATTAGAAAGAAATTTTTCTATTGTATAATTATTAAAATTATTTTTTATTTTTAAATACCAATTATCTAAATTAATACCATTAATATTTATTATAGAAGATTGAGAATTAAAAATCCCACAAATTTTTATATTAATTAATTTATTTTTTAATATTTTTTGCTGATTATTAATTTGTTCTAATAATGTACTACCAATTCCTCCAATACCTATAACAAATACTTCAATAATTTTTTCTTTATGAAATAATAATTGATGAGCTATATTCATAATATTATTTACATAATTATTTTTTATTACTATAGAAATAGAATTTTGAAAAAAATTTTGTGAAATTGTCAAAATATTTATTTTTGCAATTTTAAAAACATATAAATAATTTGTTATTATATTAATATCATTATTTATTTTATCTCCAATTAAAGAAATAATAGATAATTCTTTTAAAATATATAAAGGATTAATTAATCCATTTTTAAATTCTAAAAAAAAATGATTTTCTAATAATGATTTTAAAAAATTTGTTTGTTTTTTAAAAATATAAAAATAAATACCACATTGAGAATATGAATGTATTGTTAATAAAATTGATATTCCTGATTTTAAAATAATATCTAATATTTTTGGTATTATAGATTGTATTTCTTTAATTTTATTACCAGAAATATAAAACATTACTACATTTTTTTGTTCAGTAATACTTTTTATTAAAGGTAAATTATTATTTTTACTTATAAGTGTTCCTGTAGATTGAGGATTCATTGTGTTTTTTATTAAACATTGTATCTTATATTTAGATATAGGATCTATCATATTATAATGAATTATTTTAGCTCCTAAATAAGATAATGTTGTTGCTTCATTATAAGATATAAATGGTAATAATTTAGCATTTGTTATAAAATTAGGATCAGCAGTATAAATACCATCTACATCAGTCCAAATTTCAAAATATTTAGCATTTAAACAACATGCTAAAACAGATGCTGAATAATCAGAACCATTACGTCCTAATAAAACTAACTCATTTTTTTTATTAGAAGCAGTAAAACCAGCCATTAAAATAATATCAATATTTAATAAATTAATATTTTTTATTCTTTGAGAAGAAATATTTATATTAATTTTAGATTCTAAATAATTACCTGTAGCTAATAAATATTTTTCTGGATTTATAATATAAATATTATAATTTTTAGTAATTAATAATTCTTTCATAAAAATAACAGAAAATTTTTCTCCTTGTGCTAATATTTTAGCATAAATAATATCAGGACAAAAATTTAATAAATGAATACCTTTCAATAAATTTTCTAACATAAAAAAAATATTATTTATTTTTTTTTTAATATCATTAATATTTAATTTTTTTTCTTTAAAAGAAAGTTCTTGAATTAAATTTGAAAAAAAATTTTTCATTTTTATGAAATGAATTTGAAAATTTTCATTTTTTATAGCTTTTTTTATTATTAATGTTAAACAATTTGTAATTGTTGCAGATGCAGATAAAACTATAGCTAATTTTTCTTTTTTTGAATAATTAGAAATAATATTTGCTACTATTAAAAATTTTTCTGCATTTGCTAATGATGTACCACCGAATTTCAATACTCGCATTTTATTTAACTTACCTTTAATATAATAATTATTATTATTTTTAATAATGCCGAATATTTTAAATATTGAAAACTATTATTTTATAATTATTTTTATAATTAAAAATTATTTACATTAAATAATAATAAATGCAATAAATATGAATAAATAATTTTAAAAATTATTATTTTAAATTTTTATCAATAATTTATATTATATATAATAATTTTTTTTGTTTAAAATAAAATAATAATATATTAAAGAATATGATAAATATTTTTTATAAAAATCATTATTTTTAAAAAGTTAATTTTCTTTTTCTTTATCTAAAAAAATATTTTGAATTATTTCTTTTTTATTGAAAAAAAAACCTTTATGAATTTTATCTGCATAAAATTTTTTTAACTCTTTAAATTTTAATTTAAATTTTTGATTAATTAATTCAATAAAAATTATTGATTTATTATTAATAATAAATAACCATTTTAATTTATCTTTATTTTTAATAAAATCTTTATTATTAATTAATATTAATCTATTACCCTTACCTTTAGATAATTTTGGTAAAATATTAATAGGAAATAATAAAAATCTACCTATAGAAGATACAGCTAATATCATATAATTTTTATTATTAATAATTAACGGAGGTAAAACTTCAGCTTTTTCAGAAAGTATCATTAAAGATTTACCATTTCTATTACATGCAATTAAATCACTAAAATTACATAAAAAACCATATCCAGAACTAGAAGATAATAAGATTTCTTTATTATTTTCTTCCATTAATATGCTTTTTATTATAGAACCTTGAGGTATTTTTAATTTACTTGATAATGGTTCTCCTTGACTACGTACTGGAGGTAAAGAAATAGTATCAATACTATAACTACGTCCTTTTGAATCAATTAATACAATTGTTTGATTTTTTTTACCTTTAACAGAAATTAAAAAAGAATCACCAGATTTATAATTTAAATTAATAGGATTAATATTATGACCTTTAGCAGACCTAATCCAACCCATTTTAGATAAAATAACAGTAATAGGTTCATTATTAGATACTAATAATTCATTTTCATTTAATAGTTTAGCTTCTTTACGTTCTTTTAATAAAGAACGACGATTATTTGAATATTTATTTATAGTTAATAATATTTCTTTTTTTAATAAACTATTCATTTCTTTTTCTGAAGATAATATATTATTAATATATTTATATTCTTTTTCTAATTGATATTGTTCATCAATTATTTTTTTTTTTTCCATTAATGAAATAGCACGTAATTTTAAATTTAATAAAGTTTCAGTCTGTAATTCAGACATTTTAAATTTATTTTGAATTATAGAATTAGGATTTAAATTTAAACGAATAATTTTTATTAATTCTTCTAAATTAGCATGAGCTATTAATAAACCTTTTAAAATATGTAATTTTTTTATTAATTTTTTTAAATGAAAATTTAAACGTTTTTTTACTATATTTCTTCTAAAAAATATCCATTCTGATAAAATTTCTAATAAATTTTTTACAGAAGGTTTATTATTTAAACCTATCATATTTAAATTAATACGATAACTTTTTTCTAAATCAGTAGTAAAAAATAAATGATATATAATTTGTTCTAATTTTAAATAATTATAATTACTTTTAATAAATATAACAATTCTTGTTGAATTTTCATAATCAGATTCATCTCTTATATCTTCAATCATCGGTAATTTTTTATTTCTTATTTGTGTGGTTATTTGTTCTATTATACGAATTACTGAAACTTGATATGGTAATGATGTTATTACTATAGAATTATCTTTTATACTCCATAAGGCTCTTAATCTAATAGATCCTTTTCCATTTTCATATATTTTACGTAATTCTTTTTTAGGAGTAATAATTTCACTTTCTGTAGGAAAGTCTGGTCCTTGAATAATATTCAAAATATCATCTAATGTACTTTTAGGATAATCAATTAATTTAATAATTGCTGTTGCTACTTCTTTAATATTATGAGGTGGGATATCTGTTACCATACCTACAGCAATTCCTATTGCACCATTAAGAATAATATTAGGTAAACAAGCAGGAAGTATTTTAGGTTCTAATAATGAACCATCAAAATTAGAAATGTATTCAACAGTTCCTTGTTCAATTTCATTTAATAATAAATCAGAATATTTTGATAAACGAGATTCTGTATATCTCATCGCAGCAAAAGATTTAGGATCATCTGGAGAACCCCAATTTCCTTGTCCTTCTATTAAAGGATATCTATAAGAAAAAGGTTGTGCCATTAATACCATAGCTTCATAACATGCTACATCTCCATGTGGATGATATTTTCCAATTACATCTCCAATAGTTCTAGCAGATTTTTTAAATTTAGAAGATGATTTTAATCCTAATTCAGACATAGCATATATAACTCTTCTTTGAACTGGTTTTAAACCATCACCAATATGTGGTAATGCTCTATCTGAAATTACATAAATTGAATAATTTAAATATGCATTTTCAGCAAATTTATATAATTCTATAGATTTTTCTTTTTTTTTCTGCATTATTTTTTTCATAAATTTTATTTTTTATAACATTTGTTTTTTAATTTTATCATAAATCATATTTAAATTATTTTAATAATTTTAAATATTTATGAAATAAGTATTTACGTATTTTAATATATATATGTTACGTTTATTACATAACATTACTATTGATATTTGAGGTTTATTTTATTATGCAAAAAAATATTAGTAATAATATTACTAAAAAACAAAATTTAATTACTCCTAAAGAATTAAAAAAAAAATTACCAATTACTGAAAATATAAAAAAACAAATATTATTTTCACGTCAAACTATATGTAATATAATTAATAAAAAAGATTCTAGAATTTTAGTTATTTGTGGTCCTTGTTCTATTCATAATACTAAAGAAGCTTTAGAATATGCTAAATTATTAAAAAAAATTTCTTTAAAATTAAATAAAACTATATATATAGTTATGCGAGTTTATTTTGAAAAACCACGTACAATTATTGGTTGGAAAGGATTAATTAACGATCCTTATATGAATAATTCGTATGATATTAATACAGGATTATATATTGCACGTAAATTATTATTAGAATTAAGTGAATTAGAAATTCCTTTAGCTACAGAAATATTAGATCCTAATACTCCTCAATATTTAAGTGAACTTTTTAGTTGGTCAGCTATTGGAGCTCGTACTACTGAATCACAAATTCATAGAGAGCTAGCATCTTCATTAAATATGCCTTTAGGATTTAAAAATAATACAGATGGCAGTATCACAACTGCTATTAATTCTATTCAATCTGCATCTATATCACATAATTTTATTAGTATTAATCAAGAAGGATTGGTTTGTTCAATTAAAACATTAGGAAATAAAAATTGTCATATAATTTTACGTGGAGGTAAAAAAACTAATTATCATACAAAAGATATAAAAGATTGTAGTAAAAATCTTATAAAAGCAGGATTACCATCTAATATAATGATAGATTGTAGTCATAGTAATTCAAATAAAAATTTTGAACGTCAAATTACTGTTATTGATTCTATAATTTCTCAAATTAAAAAAGGTAATACTTCTATTATAGGAATAATGTTAGAAAGTTATATTAATGAAGGTAATCAATTAATGAATATAAATAATTATAATAAACTAAAATATGGAATATCAATTACAGATGGTTGTATTAGTTGGGAAACTACAGAAAAAATTTTACATAAAATTTATAATAAAATAAATAAGATACTTCCATTACGTTTTTTATAATAAGATATAAAAATTAATATGACTAAAAAAAATATGGTAACTGAATTAGTTACATTACGTAATCAAATTGATAAATTAGATAAAAATTTAATAAATATTTTATCACAGCGTTTAGAATTAGTGAACAAGATAGGAAAATTAAAAAGTCATTATGGTTTACCTATTTATATTCCAGAACGTGAAAAATTAATAATAAATTTACGAAGTAAAGAAGCTCAAAAATTAGGAGTATCTCCTAATTTAATTAAAGATATATTAAATCGTATAATGTATGAATCTTATATAAACGAAAATGAAAATGGTTTTAAAAAATTAAATTTAAATTTAAAAAAAATATTAATTATTGGTGGTAAAGGAGGTATGGGAAGATTATTTAAAAAAATGTTAATTCTATCAGGATATAAAGTTAATATTTTAGAAAAAGAAGATTGGAATAAAAATATAGATAATTTTTTTTTAGATATAAAAATGGTAATTATTAGTGTTCCTATATCATCATTAGATTATGTAATAAAAAAATTACCTGTTTTATCTAAAAAATGTATATTAGTAGATGTTACTTCAATAAAACATAAACCAATACAAAAAATGTTAAAAAAACATGATGGCCCTGTACTTGGATTACATCCAATGTTTAGTTCAGACAATAATTTTTTAGCTAAGAAATTAATAATATATTGTCATGGTCGTTATCCTGAATCTTATAATTGGTTTTTAAATCAAATAAAAATTTGGGGAGTTAAATTAAAATGTATAGATAAAATAGAACATGATAAATATATGTCTTTTATTCAATCATTAAGATATTTTTCTATGTTGACACATGGTTTTCATTTATACAAAGAAAATATTAAATTAAAAGAATTATTAAATTTTACATCTCCAGTATATAATATAGATTTAATTATGATAGGTAGATTTTTTTCACAAAACCCTAACTTATATATTGATATTATAATGTCATCTAATAAGAATATAGAACTTATAAAAAATTATTTAAAAAAATCAAATTATATTTTATCATTAATTGAACAAGGAAATAAAACAGAACTTATTATATTATTTTATAAAATAAAAAATTGGTTTAAATATTATATTGAATCTTTAAATTTAAAAAGTAATAATATATTACGACATATTAATAATTAAAATTAATATTTCTTAATTTTAATTTTTAGAAACTTAATATTAATTAATTATTAAGTTTCTAATTAAAAATAATTTATATTTTAAATAATATTCATTTGATGATATGCTTTTCCCATAAATATTAATGCAGAAATACTTTCTGATGTATATGGATAATTTTTAATTAACATTTCACATCTTTGAATAACTGATAGGTACATTTCCTTATTAAAATAAAATTTTATAACACTTAATTCATATAACATTAATTTTTTTTTTAAAAATTCTAGTCTTTTTTTTACGAGTGGGATATAAATACTATTAGGATAATTTCTAATCAATGATTGAAATTCATATATAGCTTTATGAATATAAAATGGATTATAATCATTTTTATTTATTCCTAATAAATATTTAATTTTATTTTTATCTAATGATATTAGTGATAAACTTTTTATATAAAGTATATAATCTGTATATTTTGATATAGGATATATTCTAATAAATTCATCAAACAAATCTATAACAGCAACAAATTTTTTATTTATATAATATAAATAAATTAAATTAACTTTAATTTTTTGAGTATATTTATTATAAGGATATATTTTATCAATTTGTTCAAACTTTAACATTGCTTCTTTATATTTTTTTTTAGATAAATCATTATTTGCTTTTAAATATTTTTCTTGAATAAAAAAATTTGTTATAATTTGTTTTTTATTAATATGTTTATATTGAGAACAATTAGTTACAATTATTAATAATAAAATTATTAATACACTATAAATAATATTTTTAATTATAAATTTTTTCATATTTTAGTCTTTTATAAATTAAATTTTAATTTAAAATAATTATACTTAATATATTATATTATTTACTACTAATAAAATTAGATAAGATGAAAATAATAAAACTTAATGCTACTGTTTATAAATCTGATTCTGGAATGAGATTAGATATATTTCTTGCTAAGAAATTTCTTCAATTTTCAAGATCTCAAATAAAAAACTGGATTATTAATAATAATATTAAAATAAATAATATTATTATAAATAAACCTAAAAAAAAATTTTTATAAAAGATAAAATAAAAATTAATATTAAAATATCACCAGAAAAAATATTATGGAAAGCACAGAATATTCCATTAAATATTATTTATGATGATAATTATTTATTAGTAATAAATAAATCTTCAAATTTAGTAGTACATCCAGGTAATGGAAACCCAGATAAAACTATATTTAATTCTTTATTATATAATTATCCTTTTCTTAGAGATTTACCTAGAGCAGGTATTATTCATAGATTAGATAAAAATACAACTGGATTGATGATTATAGCAAAAACAATGTTATCATATATGAATTTGAAAATAGCTTTAAAAAAACATAAAATTATAAGAGAATATGAAGCTATAGTAAATGGTATTATTCAACATAATGATATTATTAATTATCCAATAAAAAAATATTATAATAAAAAAAAAATACGTATGATTATAAATAATAAAGGAAAAAAAGCAATAACACAATATTTTTTAAAACGTATATTTAAGAATCATAGTCACTTAAGAATAAAATTATATACTGGACGTACACATCAAATTAGGGTTCATTTGGAATATATTAATCATAGTATTGTTGGTGATCCTATTTATAAAAAATCACAAATTAATATTTTAACTATTCATAATAAACAATATTTAATTAATAAAATCTTAAAAAGACAAGCATTACATGCATGTTATTTAGAATTTATGCATCCCATATATCATTATCCATTAAAATTAAATTCATCATTGCCTGATGATATACAATATTTAATTTCTATTTTAGAAGAACATAATAAATCTGTTTATAATAATTATGGTTAAAAATATAATATTTCAAAAAAAATAAAATTAATTAAAATTTATTATTAATAAACATTAATTATTTTTATAATAAATATAAATTATATAAATATTAATAAATTAATTTATATACTATTTTAAAATAAAAAAGATTTTTAAAAATTTATTTAATAAAATATAAAAAATAAATTTATAAAATATTTTAATTAATATTAAAAAATAATTTTATTAATTCAATACTTTAGTTTATTATATTAATAATTAAAATTTTATTTTAAATAAATATGAATATTAAAAAATATATATTATTATTAAGTAGTTTATTTTTTTTTACATTTTCTAATGTTTGTTTATCATCTACAAAATTTGTACAAAATATACATTATGAATTAATAAAACAATCTCCAAGTATAAAATTAATTAAAGATCCTAAAATTCAAATTATAGAATTTTTCTCATTTTTATGTCCTAATTGTTATGATTTTTATAATATGATTTATAAAACAAATTTTTTAAATAAAAAATTTTTAAAAAATTTAAAAGTAAAAAAATATCATATTAATGGTATTGGAAATAAAAAACTATCTGAATTAGCTACTTATAATTGGAGTATAGCAATTGTATTACATGTTGAAGATAAAGTTATTCTACCAATATTTGAAGGAATACAAAAATCTCATAAAATTTATAATTATTTTACTATGAGAAAATTATTTATTAAAGCAGCTAATATAGATAAAAATATATATGATGCAGCATGGAATAGTTTTTTAGTTAAAGCATTAAATATAAAACAAAAAGAATTATCTAAAACATGGAATGTTTCATCAGTACCATTTATTATTGTAAATAATAATTCTCATATCATATTAAATACATTAGATATTACATCTCCAAATACTTTTTTAAATGATTATATAAATCTTATAAAAATTCTTTTAAAAAATAAAATTAAATAAATATTAATTTTTAATAAAACATATAAATATGAAAAAAAAAATAATATTAATAGATGGATCATTTTATTTATATCGTGCTTATTATGCTTTACCTAATTTAATAAATACTGAAGGATTTCCTACAGGCGCAATATATGGTTTTATAAATATGATTAATAAAATTATTAAAAATAATTTAAATAATTATATTATTATTATTTTTGATTCTAAAGGTCAATCTTTTAGAAAGAAAATTTTTAATAATTATAAAGCAAAACGTATTAAAATGCCAAATAATTTAATTATACAAATAAAACCTTTATATAAAATTATACAATCTATGGGATATCATGTAATATCTATTAAAAATATCGAAGCTGATGATATTATTGGTACTATTGCTATTAAAGCTGTTAAAAATAATTATTTTGTTTCTATATTTAGTTCAGATAAAGATATAGCTCAATTAGTATCTAATAATATTAATTTAATTAATCCTATTAATAATTCTATTTTAGGACCAAATGAAATATATGATAAATATGGTGTCATGCCAAATATGATAAGTGATCTGTTAGCATTACAAGGAGATCCTATAGATAATATACCAGGTGTAAAAGGTATTGGAAAAAAAATAAGTATATATCTTATAAATAATTTAGGAAATTTAAAATATATTTATAATAATTTAAAGTATGTAAATAAATTAAATATTAAAAAAATAAAATATATAAAAAAATGTTTATTAAATAATAAAAAATTAGCTTTTCTTTCACATAAACTAACAAAAATTAAAACAAATATTAATATTAATTTAGATTTTAATAATTTACATTTATATTGTAAACCAGATAAAAAAACTTTATTAAATTTAATTAAAAAATATGAATTTAAAAAATTAATTAATAATTTTGAAAAAATAAATATAAATCATATTAATATTTAAAATATTTAATAATTATTAATCCAAAAATTAATTATTTTTCTTATATTTTGTAAATTTTCTTTTTTTAATGATGAAAATATTACAATTTTTATTTTTACATTAAATTTATATTTTAATTTTAAATTTACTAAAAAATTTTTTATTATAAATATTTTTTTTTTAATAATTATATTAGATAATTTATCAGATTTATTTAAAATTATTAAAATAGATTTTTTTTTATTAATTAATAAATTTAATAAAATTAAATCTATTTTTTTAAATAAAAACCTAATATCAATTATTAAAATAATTCCTTTTAAAGAATTTCTATTTAAACAATATTTTTGTAAAAAATTATAAGTATTAAAATTTGATTGATTTAAAAATTTACTATATCCATAACCAGGAAAATCTAAAAAACGAATTTCTTGATTATTTTTAAAAATATTAATTCTATATGTACATCCTGGAATTTTGCTAGTTCGGGAAATTTTTTTATTAAATAATAAATTAATCATTGTTGATTTACCAACATTAGTATAACCAATAAAAGCAATTTCATTTCCATGATCATAAGTTAATTCATTTATATTTAAAATACTATTAATAAAATTAATAGATTGAAAATCAATTATCATAATTAATATTTTTTAATAAAATTTAAAATTAATATACACTAAATATTTAATTTTATGTTAAACAATTTTAATAAAAATAATAAATAAATATAATTTCAATGATGAAATCTATATTTTTAATTAATAAGGAAATTTTATGAAAAAAATACGAAATATAGCAATTGTTGCTCATGTTGATCATGGCAAAACAACTTTAATAGATAAATTATTAGAACAATCAGATAATTATAAAAATAATAAAAATTATTTTTATAAAGAAAAAAAAGAACGTTTAATGGATACTAATGATTTAGAAAAAGAAAAAGGTATTACTATTTTTTCAAAAAATACATCTATATTTTGGAAAAAATATCAAATTAATATAATTGACACCCCTGGACATGCTGATTTTAGTGCTGAAGTAGAACGTATACTTTCTATGGTTGATTCTGTTCTGTTAGTAGTAGATGCTACTGAAGGACCTATGCCTCAAACTAGATTTGTTACTCAAAAAGCATTTGATTATAATTTAAATCCTATTATTATAATTAATAAAATAGATAGAAGAGACATACGTCCTGATTGGGTTATTGATCAAATATTTGATTTATTTGTTAATTTAAATGCTTCTGACAAACAACTTGATTTTCCTATTGTATATACTTCAGCTATTAAAGGAGTATCAGGTTATGAAATTAATAAAATAAATAATAATATGAATGCTTTATATGAATCAATTATTCGTTATGTTCCAAATCCAAAAGTAAGTATTAATCAACCATTTCAAATGCAAATTTCTCAAATAGAATACAATAATTATATAGGTAATATAGCTATTGGACTAATTAAAAGAGGTACAATTAAAATTAATCAATTAGTTTTAATAACTAATAATGATGGTAAAATGATTAAATGTAAAGTATTACATTTAATTTATAATATAGGATTACAACAAATATATTCTAATAATGCTGAAGCTGGAGATATAATTGGTATTGCTGGAAATGGATTTGAAAATATTAAAATTTTTGATACAATATGTGATATCAATCATAAAGATCCATTACCTCCATTAATAATAGATAAACCAACAATAAATATATTTATTCATGTTAATAATTCTCCATTTTCTGGTACAGAAGGTAAATATATGACTTCTGGTAAAATTTTACATAGATTAAAAAAAGAATGTTTATATGATATTGCTCTTTGTGTAGAAGAAACTAGTAATTATAATGTTTTTTGTATTTCAGGAAGAGGTGAATTACATTTAGTTATTTTAATAGAAAATATGAGAAGAGAAGGATTCGAATTAGCTATTTCTAAACCAAAAGTAATTAATCAAATGATAGATGGTATTTTAAAAGAGCCATTTGAAAAATTAATTTTAAACTTTGAAAATAATAAAAAAGGAAATATAATTCAATTAATTAGTAATAGAAAAGCTATTATAAAAAATATAACATATGATAAGAAAAATAGAATTACAATTGAAGCTATTATATCAAGTAGAGGACTTATTGGATTTAGAAATGAATTTTTAAATGCAACTTCAGGTACTGGTATTATTAATTCTTCTTTTAGTCATTATGATAAAATATTATCTGAAACAATAGGACAAAGAAAAAATGGTGTGCTTATTTCTAACGGTCAGGGAAATGCTGTAGGTTTTTCTTTATTTCATTTACAAGCTAGAGGAAAATTATTTATTAATCATGGTGATAAAGTTTATGAGGGACAAATCATAGGTATTCATAATAAACCTAATGATTTAACTGTAAATTGTTTAACTGGTAAAAAATTAACAAATATGAGAGCTTCTGGTAATGATGAAGCTATTAATTTAATTCCTACTAAAAAGATTCTTTTAGAAGAAGCAATAGATTTTATTAATGATGATGAATTAGTTGAAATTACTCCAATATCTATTAGAATTAGAAAAAAATATTTAAAACAAAACCAAAGAAAAATATTTAATAAAATTTAATTTATTTTATTTAATTATCCATAATAATGGAGCTGGGGGGATTCGAACCCCCGTCCAAAATTATTACACTATAAGTATCTACATGCTTAGTATCATCTTATTATTTAACGAAATGAACTGATGAACAAAGTTACAATATCGTTTAGTCTATTTTTTAATATATAATACTAGACAAATTATATACGATCTCTTTATATATGACCCATTAACTTTTATCAAAGAGAATAATAATAAGTAACAGGGCTCTTACAGTATTTTAAGCTGCTAAAGCGTAATTTTTGTTTTTTGCAAATAAATTTATAATACGGCTTTTTAACAAGGCCAACCGTACAACCTTGACATGCTCCTTAAGCTTTATAATTCTGTCGAATCCAAAATCAACCCCTTGTTTTTTTAAATTTTAATATTTTTTTTAATTAAACGCATTTTATTAATATTCCATTCTTTATTTTTTAATAAATGACGTTTATCATATTTTTTTTTACCTTTTACAACAGCTATTTTTAATTTACACCAAGATTTTTTCCAATATAAACCAATTACAACAATAGTAAATCCTTTACAATTTAAATAATTTTTTAACAAAAAAATTTCTTTTTTATTTAAAAGTAATTCTCTTTTTCTTATAGGATTATATTTCATATGATTACATATAGTATTTAAAGGATTAATATTAGAATTTAATAAAAATACTTTATTACTATTATGTAAAATACTTACATAACTATTATTAATAGTTATTTTATTTAATCTTAGTGATTTAACTTCCCATCCTTGTAATATAATTCCAGCTTCTATTTCTTCTTTAATAAAAAAATCATGATATATTTTTTTATTTAAAATAATATAATTTTTTTTTTTCATTTGGATATATATATTATTTTATAATATTTATTATTAATCCTATCATAAATTATAATAAATATTATATCACATAATATAAATAAAATTTATTTGTTTTGTGTAATTTTTTTTATTTTAATTAATTTATTTTTATCATTAAAAACTAAAATAATAATATCTTGTTTTATTTTATTATTTAATCTTATAATAGAAATATAATACCAGATAGTATTATTATTTTCATAATTAATAATATATGGATAACCTAATATTGAAATAATTTTTTTTTTAGACATATTTTTTTTTATTTTACTTATTAAATTAATATCTAAAAAATTTCCTTGATGAGTATTTTCTTGATATATTAGTTTTGTTAATACTGTACAATTAGATAAAATTAAAATAAAAGGTAATATAAAAATCATTTTATAATTCATATAAATATCTCTTTAAATATTAATTTATTGTTTATTTAAATAAAATTAATGTTTTATTATATATATTTTTATTTAAAATAATTAATTTTCTATTAAAATATTTTTAAATATTAAATATATATTAAAAATTATTAAATAATATTTAATTAAAACTTTTTTATAAAAACTTGATTATAATTGAATTACATTAATTAAATTATATATTTATAACTAATATAATGTAAACGGAGAAAAAAATGAGTAACAAAAAAACATTAGATATTTCTGAAACAAATAATATAAAAAAAGAAGATGATAAAATTGAAAATATTCAAGATTCAATAATTAAAAATACAGAAAAAAATAATATAGAAAATAAAAATTCTATAGAAAATATTCAAGAACAAAATAGTTTATATCAACTTCGTATTTTTGAATTAGAAAATAAAATAAAAAATTATGAATATAATTTAAGAGATCTTAAACTCCGTTCACAAGCTGAAATAGAAAATATTAGACGTAGATCTCAATTAGATATAGAAAAAATTTATAAATTTTCATTAGAAAAATTTATTAATGAATTATTACCTGTAATTGATAGCTTAGAAAAAGCTGCAGAAATTAGTTCAGAAAATACTACTATTGAAAAATCTATAATTGAAGGTATTCAATTAACTTTAAAATCATTATTAAATACAATAAAAAAATTTGGAATAAATATTATAAATGAAATAAACATTCCTTTTAATCCATCTAAACATCAAGCTATGTCTATTATAGAATCTAATGAAATAAAAGATAATTATATAATAAAAGTTATGCAAAAAGGTTATACTTTAAATGATAGATTATTAAGACCTGCAATGGTTATTATTGCAAAAAAAAAAAATAATATTAATTAATATATAAAAATTTATATGCCCATTATAAAAATAATATTAAAAAATTTTTATTGGGCATATTTAAAAAATTTAATAATGTATTTTATATTAAATTTTTGTTTATAAAAGGAAGATTATATATGTCTAAAATATGTCAAATAACAGGTAAAAAACCTATGAAAGGAAATAATCGTTCACATGCAATGAATGCAACTAAAAGAAAATTTTTACCTAATATACATTATCATAAATTTTGGATAGGAAGTAAAAACAAATTTATTACTTTACGTGTTTCAACAAAAGGAATACGTATTATAGATAAAAAAGGTATAGAAAAAATCATATTAAATTTATTTTAATTTATAATTAGAGATTATATTTATGGCTAAAAAATCACGTAATATTATTAAATTAATTTCATCAGCTGGCACAGGACATTTTTATACAACTACAAAAAATAAAAAATCTAATTCTAAAAAATTAAAACTTAAAAAATTTGATCCTGTTATAAGAAAACATATAATATATAAGGAAAGTAAAATTAAATAATTGATGATCATTAATCAGTAATATTTTTTATATAAAAATATATTATTGATTAATTAATACTTCAATATAAAGAATATTTAACCTAATATTTTAGAATGTTTAAATCTTTTTTTAAAACGTTCTACTCTTCCTTTAGTATCTATTATTCTTTGTTTACCAGTATAAAAAGGATGACATAAATTACATACATCTAAATTTATTTTTTTTTTATTTATTAATGTCGATTTAGTATGTATTATATTACCACAAGAACACTTTGCTATGATATCATCATATTTAGGATGAATATTTTTTTTCATTTAATATTACCATTTAATGTTATAAATATAATTTTGTATCTATTATTCATTTTATTGTATATAAATATTATTTTTTATACAACAATAAAAATTATATTTTTTTATAAATTTGTTTTTATATCTTATGAAAATAATTCAAATAGTACTTAATAATGAAATTCTTTATAAAAAATTTGATTATTTATTACCAGATTCTATGAATGTAGTATTAGGAAGTAGAGTAATAGTTTATATTAAAAATAAGGAATATATTGGAATTGTTATTAATATTAAAAATAATACAAATATTACTCAAAATAAATTAAAATCTTTAAAAGAAATCTTAGATATACAATCACTTTTTAATACTTCAATATGGAGTATTGCTAATAAAATTGCTGTATATTATCAATATTCTATTGGAGTAATACTTTTTCAAGCACTTCCTATTTATTTAAGAGAGAAAGTATACTCTAAATATATTTTTTATAATTTATATTGGGTTTTAAATAAAAAATTATTAAATAATAATTTTAAAAAAATAAAATCATTAAAACAAATAATAGCATTAAATATTTTAAAAAAAATAAAAATAAATTATGAAAAAATTTCTTATTATGGCTTAACAAACAGTATAATGATATCTTTACAAAAAAAAAACTTATGTTTTTTACAAAAAAAAAAATACTATTCATCTACTATAAATAAACAAAATATTTTTTATAATTCAAAAATTTTTATAAAAAAAAATGATATTTTAAATAAATTTTATAATAAAATAAATATTTTTATTACTTGGATAATTTCTGGAAGCTTAATTTTTTTTGAAAATATTGATTTATATTTAAATATAATAAGAATTATATTATATAAAAAAAAACAAGTATTAATTTTAGTACCTAGAATATATTATATTATATATATTTATAAATTTTTATTAAAGAAATTAAATGTTTCTATATACTTATTAAATTCTGAAACTTCGAATAAAGAAAATTTTTTTATTTGGAAAAATACAAAAAATGGAAATATACCAATTATTATTGGAACTAGTTGTTCTATATTAACATCTTTTTTAAATTTAGGTTTAATTATTGTAAATGAAGAACATGATATTGCATATAAACAAATAAATAAATGTAGATATAATACAAGAGATATTGCTGTTTTAAGAGCAAAAACAGAAAATATTCCAATAATATTAGGTTCTGCAACTTTAAGTCTAGAAACATTAAATAATATAAATATTGGCAAATATAAATTTTTATCTGATAAATATATCAATATATTATATAATAAATATTATAATTTTAATTTAATAAATATAAATAATGAAAAATTTAAAAATATTTTTTCTAATGTACTTTTAAAAAAAATTCAAAAAAATTTAAATAATAAAAATAATATAATGTTGTGTATTAACAATATAGGACAAGTAAATACTATTTTATGTAATATATGTTATTATATTGCTAAATGTTCTTTTTGTAAAAATAATTATATTTTTTATAAAAAGAAAAAAAAATTATATTGTTCTTTTTGTAAAAATACAATTTTAATGATAAAATATTGTCTAAATTGTAATTCACATTCTATTTCTGTTATTATTATAGAAATAGCTCAAATAATGCATTATTTAAATAAAATATTTCCTTCTATTTTAATTAGATATGTTGATAAAAATAATATTTTAGAATATGACAATAAAACATATAATAAATCAGTTATAATTATAAATTCACCATTTTTTATACAAAATAGATATAGTATTTTAAATATCACTCTTATAGCTTTTATAAACATAGATGATATTTTTTTTTCAAAAAATTTTCGTGATATGGAATATTTTTCTCAATATTTTTTTAGAATACTAAAAAATAATTTAAAAATATATAAAAAAAAAGAAATAATAATACAAACTAATTATATTCAACATAAATTTTTTGATAAATTAATTAATTATTCAGGATATTATAATTTAGCAAAATTTCTTTTAAAAGAAAGGAAATTAATGTTATTACCTCCTTTTAGTAATCATGTAATATTAATAGCTGAATCATATAATATTAATTATATAAGAATATTCCTTAATAAATTAAAAGATATATTTTTAAATAAATATATTAATGATAAAAATTTTTTTATTATGGGACCTATGAATTTATTAAAAAATAAAAAAACAATTCTTTTTCGTAAACAAATAATTTTACAACATTTATCAAGAAATCATTTACATTATATTATAAAAAATATTATGAAAATAGCGAAAAAAATTATTAATTTTAATAAAATTAAATTTATAATTGATGTAGATCCTATAGAATATTAAATTTAAAATTTTTATTAAATTTATTTTATAAAATATTAAATAATCTAAGGTATTAATTTATGACATATACTAATAATTTTGATGTAATAGTTATAGGAGGAGGTCATGCTGGAACAGAAGCCGCAATTTCTAGTTCTAAAATGGGTAAATTTACTCTTTTAATAACAAATAATATTGATACAATAGGTCAAATGTCTTGTAATCCTTCTATTGGAGGATTAGGAAAAGGACATTTAGTTAAAGAAATTGATGCTTTAAATGGAATAATGGGACATGCTATTGATAATTCTGGAATACATTTTAAAATTTTAAATAAAAGTAAAGGACCAGCTGTAAGAGCTACTAGAGCTCAAGCAGATAGAAGATTATATCAAAGATATATAAAACAAAAATTAGAAAATCAAAATAATTTATTAATTTTTCAACAGGAAGTAAAAAAAATAATAATTAAAAATTATAAAATTATAGGATTAATAACTAAAAATAATGATATTTTTTATGCACGATGTATTATTTTAACAACAGGAACTTTTTTAAATGGTAAAATTTATATAGGATTAAATCATCAATTTATTGGTGGTAGACTTAATGATTTTTCTTCTATAGAATTATCTAATTTTTTAAAAGAATTACCTTTAAAAGAAGGTAGATTAAAAACTGGTACACCACCACGTATTGATAAAAGAAGTATTAACTTTAAAAATTTAGAAATACAATATGGTGATTATCCTTTACCATTTTTTTCTTTTATTAAAAATAATAAATCTTGTTTAAAACAATTACCTTGTTATATTACTTATACAAATAAAAATACTCATAAAATTATATTAGAAAATATTATTTATAGTCCAATTTATGAAGGAATAATTAAAAGTAATGGTCCAAGATATTGTCCATCTATTGAAGATAAAGTAATAAAATTTACTCAAAGAGACTCCCATCAAATTTTTTTAGAACCAGAAGGTTTATATAGTAATGAAATTTATCCTAATGGAATTTCTACAAGTTTACCTTTTAATGTTCAATTATCAATTATTCGTTCTATTAAAGGATTAGAAAAATCACATATTACTCGTCCAGGATATGCTGTTGAATATAGCTTTTATGATCCTAGAGGTTTAAAACCTACAATGGAAAGTAAATATATTAAAGGATTATTTTTAGCTGGACAAATTAATGGAACTACTGGTTATGAAGAAGCTGCTGCACAAGGATTATTAGCTGGAATAAATGCATCTCTTTTAATTGATAATAAAAATAGTTGGTATCCTTTAAGAAATGAAGCATATTTAGGTGTTTTAGTAGATGATTTATGTACTTTAGGAACAAAAGAACCATATCGTATGTTTACTTCTAGAGCAGAATATAGGTTGCTTTTAAGAGAAAATAATGCTGATATAAGATTAACTGAAATAGGATATAAATTAGGACTAGTAGGTAAGTATCGTTGGAAATTATTTAATCAAAAATTAGAAAATATAGAAAAAGAACGTAATAGATTAAAAAATATTTATATTAAACCAAATAGTTTAATGAGTTTAAAGTTTAATAAACTAACAAATAATACTTTAAAAAAAGAGATTAATGGAATTAATTTACTTAAAAGACCAGAAATTAATTATAATAATTTAATTAAATTAGATATATTATCTCCAGGAATTACAGATATAGAAATAATAAATTACATTGAATCTGAATTAAAATATGAAGGATATATATTACGTCAACAAGAAAATATTGATAAACAAAAACGTAATGAAAATACTATAATACCTGAAAATACAAAATTTGAAAATATTAAAGGATTATCTAATGAAGCAATTGATAAATTTCAGTATTATAAACCTTATAGTTTAGGACAAGCATCTAGAATACCTGGTATTACTCCTTCTAATATCTCTATTCTTTTAATTTATTTATTAAAAAATAAATATTTTAAAAATAAATAAATTTTATTTTGAAATATAATTAAGTATTAATGTAATAATTAAAATTATGAAAAAATATTTTTGATCTTGTTATATATTAAATTATACAGTATGGTTTGAAAAATTATAATTAATTTTTCTTTATTAATAAAACTAATAAAATATAAAAAATTAATAATAAATAATTATAATTAGGTAATTAAATTCATGATTAAAAAAACATTAGAATCAAAAAATTATATTTTACATCACTTACAACATTTACAATTTGATTTAAACACATTTAAAATTATACCACCAGGAGAAGTTCATAATTCTTTTTGGATTATAAATTTAGATTCTATTTTTTTTTCATTAATATTAGGATTGCTATTTTTAATTTTTTTTTATATTTGTAAAATTAAAATGACTAAAATTAATAATAGTATTATACCAGGAAAATTTCAATTAGCTTGTGAATTAATTATTAATTTTATATATAAAAATATTAAAGAAATATATCCTACAAAAAGTATTCTTATAGCTCCTTTATCATTAACACTTTTTATATGGATTTTTTTAATGAATTGTATGGATTTAATTCCAATAGATTTGATACCATATATTAGTAATAAAATATTTAATATTTCAACAATAAGAAGTGTTCCATCTGCTGATTTAAATACAACTATTTCTATATCTATAGTTATTTTTATTTTAATTATTTTTTATGGTATAAAAAATAAAAATTTTTATAATTTTATAAAAGAATTTACTTTACATCCTTTTAATCATTTTATATTTATACCATTTAATTTAATTATTGAAATTACAACATTAATATCAAAACCTATTTCTTTAAGTTTACGTCTTTTTGGAAATATTTATTCTGGAGGTATAATTTTTATTTTAATAAGTGCATTAATACCATCTTCATGTCAATGGATATTAAATGTACCATGGGCAATTTTACATATTATTATATCTTTATTACAAGCTTTTATTTTTATGATGTTAAGTATTGTTTATATATCAATGACATCAGAAAATAATAATTCAAAAATTAAATAATATAAATTAAAAAGGAAATTATTAATTATGCATAATGCAAATATAGAATTAATATATTTATCTGCTGCAATAATGATTGGTTTAGCAGCAATAGGAGCATCTATAGGTATTAGTTGGTTAGGAGGAAAATTTTTAGAAAGTACAGCTAGACAACCAGATATTGTATCAATATTAAGAACTCAATTTTTTATTGTTGTTGGTTTAATAGATGCAATACCAATGATTACAGTTGGAATAGGATTATACATAATATTTGTCGTATTGAGTTAAATTAAATTTTTAAAAAATAAATTATATAAATAAAATTATGAATATAAATGCAACTATTATTGGACAAATTATTACTTTTATTTTAATTGTTATATTTTGTATGTATTATATTTGGCCTCCAATTATTTTAGCTATTAAAAATAGACAAAATGAAATTAAAAATAAATTATTATTTATAGATAAATCAAAAAAAGATATAGCTATTTCTGAACATAATATTTATTTAAAAATAAATAAAGCACATGAAGAATATAAAACTATTATTAAAAAGGCACAAAAATTAAGTGATAAAATTATTACTGAAGCATATATAGAAGGTAAAAAAATACATAAAACAATAATTAAAGAAGCTAAAAAAAAAATAGAATATGAATATATATTAGCTCATGAATCTTTAAAAAAAGAAACTGTAAAAATAGCAATATCTATTGCTGAAAAAATTATTGAAGATACATTAAAACATAATAAAAATTATGAAAATAATTTATTCAATAATTTCATTAATAAATTATAATATAGGTATATTATGTATTTTATGAAAAATTATATTGCATTACAATATGCTAAAGCAATATTTTCTTTTGCTTTAGAAAATAATAATATAAAACATTGGAAAGAAATGCTAAAATTTTATAGTAATGTAGTAAAAAATTTTTATATAAAAAAATTTTTATATTTTAATAATCATAAATATATATCTAATATTCTTATAAAAATATCTAATAAAAAATTAGATCCACATTTTATAAATATAATTAAAATTATGTCAAAAAATAAACGTTTATCTATTTTAGATAAAGTTTTAACAGAATTTAATTATTTAAATATGAAATATAGTAATAAAATAAATCTAAATATATTATCTAATAATAAATTAGATATAAAACAATTATTAAAAATTAAAATATTAATGAATAAAAAATTATCTAAAAAAATTATTGTTAATTATAGTAATAACAATAAATTTTTAATTGGAGGTATTATTATTTCTATAGGAGATAAAATTATAGATAATAGTATAAAAAATAAAATTAATTCTATAAGTAAAATTTTACAAAAATAAGGTAAAAATAATATAATGAAATTACAAGCAACAGAAATTAGTGAATTAATAAAAAAGAAAATTAATGATTATAATGTATTAAATAAATATTATAATGAAGGAATTATTATTTCTATTGCTGATGGTATTATAAAAATATATGGACTTTCAGAAATTAAAGAAGGAGAAATTATTTCTCTTCCAAAAAATACTTTTGCTATAGCTTTAAATTTAGAAATAGATTTTGTTGGTGCTGTAGTACTAGGATCTTATTCTCATTTAATAGAAGGAATGAAAGTTAAAAGTACTGGAAATCAACTTACTATTCCAGTAGGAAGAAAATTAATGGGAAGAATTATAGATACATTAGGAAATCCTATTGATGGTAAAGGTGATATTGATTATGAATATTTATCTCCTATTGAAGTATCAGCACCATCTGTAATTGATCGTTGTCCAGTTAATGAACCATTACAAACAGGATATAAATTTATTGATGCTATTATACCTATTGGTAAAGGACAAAGACAATTAATAATTGGAGATAGACAAACAGGAAAAACTACACTTGCAATTGATACAATCATAAACCAAAAAAATACTAATGTAAAATGTATATATGTAGGTATTGGTCAAAAACAAACAACTATTTCTAATATTATTAATATACTAGAATTACATGATGTATTAAAAAATACCATCATTATTACTGCATCTGCATCTGATACAGCCATATTACAATATTTAGTCCCATATGCTGGATGTACTATAGGTGAATATTTTAGAGATAGAGGAGAAGATGCTTTAATCATATATGATGATTTATCCAAACAATCTATTGCATATAGACAAATATCTTTGTTATTAAGACGTCCTCCTGGAAGAGAAGCATTTCCAGGAGATATTTTTTATATTCATTCTCGTTTATTAGAAAGATCTTCTAGAGTAAATAATATTTATGTTGAAAAATTTACTAAAGGTAATATAAAAGGTAAAACAGGTTCTTTAACAGCTTTTCCTATAGTAGAAACTCAAGCTGGCGATATTTCTTCTTTTATACCAACAAATATAATTTCTATAACTGATGGACAAATTTTTTTAGATACAAATTTATTTAATAATGGAATAAGACCAGCTATAGATCCTGGAATTTCTGTTTCTAGAGTTGGTAGTACTGCTCAAAATAATATTATAAAAAAATTATCTTCTAATATAAGGTTAATTTTAGCCCAATATAGAGAATTAGCCGCATTTTCTCAATTTTCATCAGAATTAGATCAAAAAACTAAAAAATATTTAATAAATGGAAAAAAAATCATAGAAATTTTAAAACAAAAACCATACAAACCTTTATCTATAGGAAATCAAGTACTTATATTATTTTCAATATATAAAAAATATATTGATACAATAGATGTAAAAAATATTAAAAATTTTGAATATAATTTAATTAATTATACTAATTTAAACTTTAAAAATATTTTATATAAAATTAATAAAAATTGTCTTTATAATAAAGATATTGAAAATAAACTACATTTTATTTTTAATGATTTTTTTTCAAATTTTAAATAATAGAATTTTTTTAGGCAAAACAAATGAATTTTATAAAAGAAATACGAAATAAAATAGAAGGAATAAATAATACAAAAAAAATTACTAAAGCTATGGAAATGGTTACTGTATTTAAAATGCGTAAATCACAAAAAAAAATGTTTTCTAGTCAATTATATATTTCTGTATTATATGAATTAATAAAAAATATTTATTTATCTAAAGATAATATAAATTTTCAACATCAATATTTAGAAGATCGTAAAATTATAAAAAATATAGGTTATATTGTTATAACAACAGATAAAGGATTATGTGGAAATTTAAATAATAATTTATTTAAAATATTATTAAATGATATTAAAAAATGGGAAAAAAAATCTATTAATATTAAATCAGCAGTTATAGGTTATAAAGGTTTATTTTTTTTAAAAAAAAATAATATTCAAATAGTATCACAAATAACTAATATTAAAATAACAAACATTACTATTTTAAATATAATTAATATTATAATAGATATGTTAAATTTATATAAAACATTTCAAATTGATAAATTATTTATAGTTTATAATAAATATGTTAATACTTTAGTACAAATACCAATAATATTTCAAATATTACCATTATTTTTTACTAAACAAGAAAAAAATATAAAAAAAAATAATTATATTTATGAACCAAATAATTTAAAAATTATAGATTATATATTAAATAATTATATTAAATTCCAAATTTACCAATTTTTTTTAGAAAATTTATCTGGTGAACATGCATCTAGAATGATAGCTATGAAAACAGCTACTGATAACGCTGATATTTTTATTAAAGATTTACAATTATTATATAATAAACTTAGACAATCAAATATTACTCAAGAATTAAATGAAATTATTGCTGGTGCATCTGCTATACAATAATAATTGTTCATTGTTTACTAACTAAAGGAATGAATAAAATGATATTTGGAAAAGTTATTCAAATTATTGGACCTGTAATAGATGTTTATTTTCCTAATAATAAAATACCTAAAATATATAATGCTTTAAAAATAAATAATACTTCTATTATATTAGAAGTACAGCAACAATTAGGAGATGGAGTAGTTCGTACTTTAGCAATGGGTTCATCAGAAGGATTACGAAGAGGATTAAAAGTTACTAACTTACATCATGGAATTAAAGTTCCAGTTGGAAAATGTGTTTTAGGACGTATGCTAAATGTTTTAGGAGAACCAATCGATATGAAAGGAGAGATACCCTTATCTTTTGAAAGAAGAGAAATACATCAAAAACCTCCTTTATATACTAATATATCTCATTCATTAGAATTTTTAGAAACTGGTATCAAAGTTATTGATTTAATTTGTCCTTTTTCTAAAGGAAGTAAAATAGGATTATTTGGTGGTGCAGGAGTAGGAAAAACTGTTAATATAATGGAATTAATTCGGAATATTGCAATTGAACATTCTGGATATTCTGTTTTTGTTGGAGTAGGAGAAAGAACTAGAGAAGGAAATGATTTTTATCTAGAAATGTTAGAATCTAAAATAATAGATAAAGTTTCTTTAATATATGGACAAATGAATGAACCTCCAGGAAATAGATTAAGAGTAGCTTTAACAGGATTAACTATATCAGAAAAATTTAGAGATGATGGAAATAATGTATTATTATTTATTGATAATATTTATAGATATACTTTAGCTGGTAGCGAAGTTTCTGCTTTATTAGGAAGAATTCCATCTGCAGTAGGTTATCAGCCTACTCTTTCAGAAGAAATGGGTGCTTTACAAGAAAGAATTACTTCTACTAAGAATGGTTCCATAACTTCTATTCAAGCTATTTATGTTCCAGCAGATGATTTAACTGATCCATCACCAGCTACTACATTTTCACATTTAGATGCTACTATAGTTTTAAGTAGACAAATTGCTTCTTTAGGTATATATCCAGCAATAGATCCATTAAATTCTACTAGTCGTCAATTAGATCCATTAATTATTGGTAAAGATCACTATAATATAGCACAAAATGTAAAATCTTTATTACAACGTTATCAAGAATTAAAAGATGTAATTGCTATTTTAGGAATAGATGAATTGTCTGATGAAGATAAACTTATTATTTCTCGTGCAAGAAAAATTCAAAAATTTTTTTCACAACCATTTTTTGTAGCTGAAATGTTTACAGGCATTAAAGGTACATATGTTAATTTAAAAGATACTATAAAAGGTTTTACAGGAATTATTAATGGTGATTTTGATCATTTACCAGAACAAAATTTTTATATGGTAGGTTCTATAGATGAAGTAATAAAAAAATCTAAAAATAATTAATATATATTATTGGATAATATTTATGTATAAAGAATATTTTTTAAATATAATTAGTATAGAAAAAAAAATATTTAATGATTCAGTACAAAGTATAAAAATACCAGGAATAGAAGGTGATTTAAGTATATATCCTGGTCATATACCTTTATTAACGTTAATAAAACCAGGAGTTATATATATTAATCAAAAACAACATAATCAATATATTTATATTTCAGGAGGAATATTAGAAATTAAAAAAAAACAAGTTAATGTTTTAGCAGATATTGCTATAAAAAGTTCTGATTTAAATGAAAAAATAATTTTACAAAACAAATATCAAATAGAAAAAAAAATACATTTTGATAAAAATAATATAGTAGCTATAAGAGAATTATCTAAAATTATAGCTCAATTAAAAGTAATTCAATTAATAAAAAAAAATAATAATCAATAATTTAAATTACTATATATTTAATTTTAATATAAAAATATTTTTTATTTTTTTATATAATTTTTTATTAAATTAATTATTTATATTTTAAATTTTTGAAGATATAAAAAAATAATTAATATATATATTTAATTTTAAAAATATTATTTCAATTAATTAAAAAAATTATTTTAATTATATTATATAAATATTTTATTAATAAAATTGAATCTAATATAAAAATATATTTTAAAATAATTATTAAAATTTTTCATTTTAAATTAATAATATTATTCATATAATAAATATATAGTATTTATAATACTATTATTTTATTTATATAAAATATAATTTTATTATTATTAGGTTATTATATAAATTTAATTAAAAAAAATATTAATCATACTTATAATTTATTTCAATAATAGTATTATAAATATAATTATTATGTTTAAAATATTATTTTTTTAAATCTTTTTTATATTTAAAATATTTACATATCTATGAATAGATAATTATTCATTATAAAAAAATAATATTTTCAATAGGTAATATATGAATCATAATTTATTTGTAATAAAAAAAAACGGAAATATTGAATCTATAGATTTGAATAAAATTAGTAAAATGCTTAATAGAGCTGCTAAAGGATTAACAAATATATCTATATCTAAAGTACAATCAATATCTTATTCACAATTTCATAATAATATTACTACTACTAATATTCATGATATAATTATAAAAACAACAGCAGATCTTATTTCAGAAAAAAATCCTAATTATCAATATATGGCAGCAAGATTAGTAATTTTTCATTTAAGAAAAAAAGCTTATGGTCAATTTGAACCACCTCAATTATATAATCATGTTAAATCAATGATATATCAAAAAAAATATGATAAATTTCTTTTAGAAGTATATACAAAAGAAGAATTTAAAATTATGGATAAATTTATTGATCATAATCGTGATATGCAATTTTCTTATGCAGCAGTTAAACAATTAGAAGGAAAATATTTAATTCAAAATAGAGTAACAGGAAAAATTTATGAAAGTGCTCAATTTTTATATATTCTAATATCTGCATGTTTATTTGCTAAATATCATAATTCAAAAAGAATGGATTATATAAAAAAATTTTATAATGCTATTTCAACATTTAAAATTTCTTTACCTACTCCTATTATGTCTGGAGTTCGTACTCCTAATAAACAATTTAGTTCATGTATTTTAATTGAATGTGATGATAATATTGATTCTATCAATGCAACTACAAGTGCTATTATTAAATACATTTCCCATAGAGCTGGAATAGGTATTAATGCAGGACGTATTCGTGCTGAAGGTAGTCCTATTAGAAATGGAGAAGCATTTCATACAGGATGTATTCCTTTTTATAAACATTTTCAAACAGCAATAAAATCTTGTTCTCAAGGTGGAGTAAGAGGAGGTGCTGGAACATTATTTTTTCCATTATGGCATCTAGAAATTACTAATTTATTAGTATTAAAAAATAATAGAGGAACAGAAGATAATAGAGTTCGTCATATAGATTATGCAGTTCAATTGAATAAATTATTATATAAACGTTTAATTAATGGAGATATAATTACATTATTTAGTCCTTCAGACGTACCAGATTTATATGAATCTTTTTTTTCAGATCAAGAAAAATTTGAATTCCTTTATAAAAAATATGAAAAAAATACTAATATTCGTAAAAAAAATATTACTGCTATAAATTTATTTTCATTAATGATGCAAGAACGTACTTCTACCGGAAGAATATATATTCAAAATGTTGATCATTGTAATACACATTCTGCATTTATTTCTAGTGTAGCTCCAATTAGACAATCTAATTTATGTTTAGAAATTACTCTCCCAACTAAACCATTAAATAATATTCATGATCCTAATGGAGAAATTGGATTATGTACTTTATCAGCTTTTAATTTAGGAATAATTAATGATTTAACTGAATTAAAAACATTATCAGATTTAATAGTAAGAGCATTAAATTGTTTATTAGATTATCAGGAATATCTTATTCCTGCAGCAAAAAATGCTGCTTTAGGGAGAAGATCTTTAGGAATAGGAGTAATTAATTTTGCTTATTATTTAGCAAAAAATAATGTTCGTTATTCTGATAATAGTGCAAATAATTTAACACACAAAACTTTTGAAGCTATTCAGTATTATCTTTTAAAAGCTTCTAATAATTTAGCTAAAGAAGAAGGTGCTTGTCCTTTATTTAAAGAAACTACTTATTCACAAGGAATTTTACCTATTGATACATATAAAAAATCAGTTGATAATATTACTAATGAACCTTTACATTTAAATTGGGAAAAATTAAGAAATAAAATTAAAAAATATGGTTTACGTAATTCGACATTATCTGCTTTAATGCCATCAGAAACTTCATCTCAAATATCTAATGCAACTAATGGAATTGAACCACCAAGAGGATATATAAGTATAAAAACATCAAAAAATGGAATTTTAAAGCAAGTTATACCTGAATATGAAAAATTAAAAGAAAAATATGAATTATTATGGAATATTCCTAATAATAGTGGATATTTAAATTTAATCAGTTTAATGCAAAAATTTATTGATCAATCAATTTCATCAAATATAAACTATGATCCTAAAAAATTTATTAATGGTAAAATACCAATGCAACAATTATTACAAGACTTATTAAAAGCTTATCAATTAGGAATAAAAACTTTATACTATCAAAATACCAGAGACGGAGCTAAAGATAGACAAAATGATCTAAATTCCATAGAATCTAATATCTGTTATTATGGATCTTGTATAATTTAATAAAATTTATTAATTAGTATTTGGATAATGAAATGAGTTATACTACTTTTTCTTATAAAAAAAATAATCAGTTAAAAGAACCTATGTTTTTTGGACAATCTGTAAACATAGCTCGTTATGATCAACAAAAACATTATATTTTTGAAAAATTAATTGAAAAACAATTAAGTTTTTTTTGGAGACCTGAAGAAATAGATATATCATGTGATCGTATTCACTATCAAAATTTACCTCAACATGAAAAACATATATTTATTAGTAATTTAAAATATCAAACTTTATTAGATTCTATACAGGGAAGAAGCCCAAATATAGCATTATTACCATTAATTTCTATTCCTGAATTAGAAACATGGGTAGAAACATGGTCTTTTTTTGAAACAATACATTCTCGTTCTTATACTTATATTATTAGAAATATTATTAACGATCCTTCATTAGTTTTTGATGATATTGTAACTAATAAAAATATTATTCTTAGGGCTACAGATATTATTAACTATTATGATGAACTGATTAAAATGACAAATTATTGGCACTTATTTGGAGAAGGTTCTCATATAATTAATGGATCAAAAATAATTATTAATTTATATGAATTGAAAAAAAAATTATATTTATGTTTAATGAATATTAATATATTAGAATCAATAAGATTTTATGTTAGTTTTGCATGTTCTTTTGCTTTTGCTGAAAGAGAATTAATGGAAGGTAATGCAAAAATTATTCGTTTTATAGCACGTGATGAATATTTACATTTAATAGGAACACAATATATATTAAATATAATGCATAAAGGAGATGAAGATATAGATATGGCAAAAATCGCTATTGAATGTCGTCCTCAATGTTATAAATTATTTTTAAACGCTGCAAAACAAGAACAACAATGGGCTGAATATTTATTTTCTAATGGTACTATAATAGGATTAAATAAAAAAATTTTATGTCAATATATTAAATATATTACTAATGTAAGAATGAAAAATATTGGTTTAAATTTACCTTTTTCAATTAAAAACAATCCTATACCATGGATTAATTCATGGTTAATTTCAGATAATGTACAAATGGCTCCTCAAGAAGTAGAGGTTAGTTCTTATTTAATTGGACAAATTGATTCTACAGTTAATATTAAAGATTTTAATAATTTTAAATTATAAATTTATTATGACTGTTATAATATTATTATAACAGTCATATAATTAATTTATTAAATAATATGATGGATTTTTATATTTATAAAATTTCTATTTTATTAAATAAAATAAAGAAAAAATTGATCCTAATAATAAAAAAATTAAAATAAATTGTTCTTTATTATTTAATACTAAAATATTAGGATTATATATTTTTGATAAAATTAAAAATATTAAACCAGGAGCATATAAAATTAATGATAACAATAAATGCAAAGGTCCTGAAGCATATAATAACCATATACCATATATACATGATCCTATACCTATAAATATATGTAATATATTTTTATTATAAAAAGATATTTTTAATAAATAAGCTCCAACTAAAAAATAAGGAACTAATATCATTTCAGAAGCTAAAATTAATAAATGATTATAATCTAATTTGGTTAACCAAATTAAAATTAAACATAATTGCATACTAATATTTGTAAACCAGAGTGCTGAAGAAGGTGCTTTATTAATATTTTGTTTTATAAAAAATTTAGGAAATATTTTGTTTTTTGCTGCTATCCATGGAACTTCAGCTGCCATAATTGTCCAACTTAGATAAGCACCACAAACTGATATAATTAATCCTAAAACTATAACTATAGTGCCCCATTTACCAATTAATACTGTCATTATTCCTGCCATAGATGGATTTCTCATGTTTGCTAAATCTACTCTATTAATAATACCTAATGATAATAATGTTACTAATAAATATATACATAAAGCAATCATAACTGCTAATAATGTAGCTTTACTTACATCATTTTTATTTTTAGCTTTAGAAGATAAAATTACTGCTCCTTCTACTCCAATAAATACCCATAAAGTAATTAACATTGTATTTTTTATTTGTTCCCACATTGGAATACCTAATTTAATTCCAGTAAAATCAATATTAAATTTTTGAAGATTAAAAGCTAATATAGCTAATATTATAAATATACTTAATGGAAGTAATTTTCCTAAAGTAGCAATTATATTAATAATTGCTGCAGTTTGAGTTCCATTTAATAATAAAAAATGTACAGCCCAAAGTAAAATAGATGCTCCTAATATAGATTCCCATGTATTACCATTACCAAAAATTATATGATTAGAATGATCAGTAAAAAAACTTATTGCTGAAAAAACAATAACTAAATAAGAAACATTTGCAATAACGGCACATAACCAATAACCCCATGCTGAACAAAATCCTATAAGTTCTCCAAATCCATCTTTAGCATATGCAAAAATACCACCATCAAGATTAGGTTTTAATTTATGAAGTAATAACATTGAAGTAGCTAAAAAAATAATTCCTATACCAGTAATAATCCATCCTATTATTAATGCTGCAGGACTAGCAATAGCAGCCATATTTTGTGGTAAACTAAAAACACCTGCTCCTAACATAGAACTAATAACTAATGCTGTTAATGCTTTCAGATCTAATTTTTTATTCAAAATAATTCCTTCTTATATAATAATTTATTAAAATTATTTAATTGTTTTAAAAAAATAATATTTTATAATAATAATTATATAATTACACAGGATTATTTATGTCAATAAATTTAATTTTCAATTTATATTTATCTTTTAACCACTGACTTAACATAATTAAACCACCTTTTTCAGTAGCATGATGTCCTGCTGATATAAAATTAATACCATATTCTGTAGCAATATGTATTGTTTGTTCTGATATTTCACCTGTAAGAAAAACTTCAATATTAGAATTTACTATTTCTTCAAAAAATTTTTGTCCTGCTCCACTACACCAAGCAATATTATTTATAATTTTAGGTGCATTTTTTCCAAAATGTAAAGGTATACGATTTAATTTATCTTTAATAAGACTTATTAAATCTTGAATCTTTAAAGGAGGATTAAAATTACCATAAAAAATAAAAGGATTAATTTTACCTATAATATTAATATTTAATAAATTTGCTAAAAATACATTATTACTTATAGTATTATTAATATCTAATGGAATATGCCAACTATATAAATTTATATCATTAGATAATAATGTTTTTAAACGATTACGTTTTAATCCTTTAATAATTAAAGGTTCATTTTTCCAAAAATATCCATGATGTACTATAATTGCATCTGCTTTTTCAAAAACTGCTATATCTAATAAATTTTGACATGCGCTTACTCCTGTAATAATATTTCTAATATTTTTTTTTCCTTCTATTTGTAATCCATTAGGAACATAATCAAAAATATTATTTGAATTTAATTTTTTATTAATAATTTTTTCTAATTCAATGTTATTTATCATTTTCATTTAAAATAAATATATATATAATAAATAATTAAATTTAAAAATTTATATTTAAATATATTTATTTTATCTTTTTAAATTATATTAGTAATTATTAATTATATAATATTTAAAATTTAAAATAAAAAAAAATTAATAAAAGGAAAAATATATAAATGTTTGAAAATTTACGTAATAAATTATCAGAAACATTATCTAAAATAAGTAATTATGGTAGATTAACAGAAAAAAATATACAAGAAACATTAGAGAAAATATCTAATAATTTATTAGAAGCAGATGTAGCATTAAAAGTAGTTAATAATCTTATTAATAAAATTAAAAAAGATGTTATTGGTAAAAAAATTAATAATAGTTTTACTCCTGGACAAGAATTATTAAAATTAGTTAAAAATAATTTAATAAAAATTATGGGTGAATCTAATATAAATATTAATTTAGCTATTCAACCACCTGCAGTAATTTTATTAGCAGGTTTACAAGGTGCGGGAAAAACTACTAGTGTTATTAAATTAGCATATTTTTTAAAAAAAACATATAAAAAAAAAATAATAGTTGCATCAACTGATATTTATAGACCTGCAGCTATAGAACAATTAAAAATTTTATCTAAACAAGTAAAAATAGATTATTTTACTGATGATGAAAATTCTTCTTCAATTGAAATTGCTCAAAACTCATTAAATCATGCCAAAATTAATTTTTATGATATATTAATCATAGATACAGCAGGAAGATTACATATAAATGATAATATGATGAAAGAAATAAAAAATATTCATAATCATATTAATCCTATAGAAACATTATTTGTTGTTGATTCAATGACAGGACAAGATGCAGTTAATAGTGCTAATATTTTTAATAAGATATTACCATTAACAGGAATTTTTTTAACAAAAACTGATGGTGATTCAAGAGGAGGAGCTGCTTTATCAATTAAACATATAACTAATAAACCAATAAAATTTATTGGTACTGGAGAAAAATTAGATAAAATAGAAATTTTTTCTCCAAAAAAAATTGCTATTAGAATTTTAGGAATGGAAGAAGAATTATCTTCTATTAAAGATATTGAAAATAAAATTAATAATATAGAAAATAAAAAATTAATAAAAAAAATAAAAGAAGGAAAAGAATTTAATATAAGTGATTTTTTAAATCAAATAGAACAAATAAATAAAATAGGTAATAATGGAATTACAAAAATAATAAATAAAATGAATTATCCAAATATAAATTATTCTATAAATCCAATATCAAATATGATTAATACAAATAGTAATATAGTTAAAGAAACTAAAACTATTATTAATTCTATGACTATTAAAGAAAAATTAGATATTAATATTATTAATTATTCAAGAAAAAAAAGAATATCTATAGGCTCTGGTATTTCTATACAAAAAATTAATGTTATATTTAAACAATATAATCAATTTAGATTAATATCTAAAAAAATGAAAAATAATTATGGTATGAAGAAAATATTTCGTAAATTACAAAATATTTTTCCAAAAAAAACTTTTTAAATATTTAATATAGGTAATATTATATGGTTAAAATTCGCTTATCTCGTCATGGAATTAAAAAAAAACCTTTTTATCAAATAGTTGTAACTAATAATAAAAGTCCAAGAGATGGACGTTTTATTGAACGTATTGGTTATTTTAATCCATTTTCTTCAAAAAAAAATAATAATATAAAAATTAATAAAGATAAAGTTAATTATTGGTTATTAAGAGGAGCAATTGTTTCTAAAAGAGTTAATTTTTTAATAAAAAATAATAATTAAATTATTAAAAAATATGAATATTATTAAAAATATAGTTTTAGGTAAATTTGGATCAGTATATGGTATAAAAGGATATATAAAATTATATTCTTATACTGTTAATAAAAAAAATATTTTTTTTTATAAAAATTTATTTATTATTAATAATAAATCTAAAATATTTCCAATAATATTTACTAAATGGATATTTAATAATAATTATTATATTGTTAAAATTAATAATTTTAATAATCGTAATGATGTAATTAAATTAGTAAATTATAAAATATATATTTTTTATCATTATTTAATAAAATATAAAAAAATAGGTGAATATTATTGGAATGATATAATTGGATGTAAAATTATTAACATAAATAATTCTAATAATTTAGGACAAGTTAAAGATATTATATCAACAGGTGCTAATGATGTACTTATTATAGAATCTAATATTATAATAGAAAATAAAAAAAATATTAAAAAACAATTAATTCCTTTTATTGAAAATCAAGTAATTAAAAGTATTAATTTAATAAAACATATTATTAAAGTAGATTGGGATTTTAATATTTATTAAAATAAAAAATAATTATGTGGATTGGTATTATTAGTTTGTTTCCTGAAATGTTTAAATCAATTACTGATTATGGAATAATTAGTAAAAGTATAAAAAAAAAACTTTTAAAATTAAATTTTTGGAATCCTAGAGATTATACAAAAAATAAATATCATGATGTAGATTGTAATATTTATGGTGGAGGAAGTGGAGTTTTATTAAAAGCGGAACCGTTAATAAAATCTATTCATGATGCAAAATATAAAGCAAATGGTGATGCAAGATTAATTTATTTATCTCCTCAAGGGAAAAAAATTAATAAATCATATATAAAAAATTTATTAATTTATAAAAAATTAATATTAGTTTGCGGTAGATATAAAGGTATAGATGAACGAATAATAGATTCCTATATAGATGAAGAAATATCTATAGGAGATTATATTCTTAGTGGTGGAGAATTACCAGCTATGGTTTTAATTGATGTTTTAGCTAGATTAATTCCTGGGGTTTTAAATAAAAAATCTTCAAATGATACAGATTCTTTTTTTAATAATGGTTTGCTAGATTGTCCACATTATACTAGGCCAAAAATATTAAAAAACATGAAAAAAGTACCAAATATTTTATTTTCAGGAAATCATAAAAAAATAAAAGAATGGAGATTACAACAGTCTTTAGGTCGTACATGGTTAAAAAGACCTGATTTATTTAAGAAAAAAAAATTAACTAAAGAAGAAAAAATATTATTTGATAAATTTAAAAATAATTATTTTAAAGAAAAAATTTTTAAAAAATAATATAATATTAGGAAATATAATGAATATTATTAATTCTATAGAAAAAGAACAAATAAAAAATAGTACAATTTCTCTTTTATTTAGACCAGGAGATACATTAGAAATAAAAGTATGGGTTGTTGAAGGTTCTAAAAAAAGATTACAATCATTTGAAGGAATTGTAATTGCTATACGTAAAAGAGGATTAAATACTTCATTTACTGTAAGAAAAATATCTAACAATATTGGCATCGAACGTGTATTTCAAATATATTCAAAAATAATTGATTCTATAACTATAAAAAAACATGGATATGTTAAAAAAGCCAAATTATATTATTTACGTAAATTAACAGGAAAAGCAGCACGAATAAAAGAACGTTTAATATAAAAATATTCAATAAAATAATATTTTATAAAAAATTTATTAAATTAATAATTATTTATTAATATTTAAAATACGGTTTTCTAAGTTAGAAAATCGTATTATTTTTGATTTTATTGATTTAAATAATATTGAATTATTACTACTATAAATTGATATTTTTGATTTAGATCTTGTAATTGCAGTATAAATTAATTCTCTAGTTAATATTGATGAATATTTATTAGGTAATACTAAAGATATATTATTAAATTCTGAACCTTGAGATTTATGTACAGTGATTGCATATGATAAATCATATTTAGGTAAATTATTTATAAGAATATTATGATATTTTCCATTAGATAAATGAAATTTTACTTTTAATTCATTATCTAATTTATCTAAAAATGTAATTCCTACATCACCATTATATAAATTTAAAAAACTATTATTTTGAGTAATAATAATAGGACGTCCTATATACCAATTATTTTCTTTACAAGTATTATTTAAAATATTTTTTTTTAAAAATGCATTTTCTAATTGAGCATTAATTTCTTTTGTACCAAATAATCCATGTTTTATTGCACATAAAATTTGATATTTACTAAAAAAATTAAAAATATCATGAATATTATTTTTTTTATTTAAATAATTAAAATATTTTTTATATTCTAAAACAAATTGTAAAATCATTAATTTATATTTTTTTTCAGTATTAATGTTAATATATTTAACATCATTGAATTTATGATTCATAAATAATTCTTTAGTTTTTTTAGTATTACCTTCTTTTATTAATATAGCTAATTGACTTATACCTGAATTATATTCATAACGATAATTATGTTGTAATAAACTAATACAATTACGTAAAAAAAATCTTTGATTATTATTTTTTTTTTTAATATTATAATTAGTTGTATCATATAACCATTCTGAATATTTTTTAGTAAAATTAAATTTTTTAAAATTACAAAGATCTTTAAAAATATAACCCATTTCTATTGGAGGTAATTGATTATCATCACCTAATAAAATTAATTTACTATTAGTAGATAAAATATTTAATATAATTGACATTAAAGTTAAATCAATCATAGATGCTTCATCTATAATTAATAAATCAACAACTAATTTATTATTAATATTATATACAGTTTTTTTATTATACATATTAATTTTTAATAAATGATGAATAGTTGTTGCTTTATAAGGAATATTTTTTTTTTCCTCTTTAGTAATTAAAAAATTATTTTTTATAAAATATTGATTAATTGATTCTGTTAATCTATTAGCTGCTTTTCCTGTACTAGCAACTATTTTAATTTTTAATGGTATAGAATACATTTTTATAAAAAATATTATTAATTTTGCTATAATATGTGTTTTACCAGTACCAGGAGAACCTGTAATTATACTTATTTTATGAGTAAATGCAATTGCTACTGATATTTTTTGCCAAATATCACTTGAATCAAATAAAATATTTAATATTTTTTTTATATTATTTTGTTTAGGTAAAACATAATAATTATTTATTAAATTTTTAATAATTATATTTTCTGATTTCCATGTTCTATATAAATAAAGACAATTATTTTGTATAACTAATGGAGTAACTTTATCACCATTACTTATTATTGTATAATCTAATAATTTTTTTTTCATTTTTATAATATTATCAATAAATACTATTTCTTTTTTTGATAAAAAAATATTATTGTTTTTTAATATTTTTTTTATACTAAATCTAAATAATGGTAAACAAACATTACCTTTACTAATAAAGTAACTAAGATAAGCAACAATAAACATTAAATATGGTTCATTTTTAGATGTAAGTATATATGCAAATTGTACATCAATTAAACGAATAAAATTATTTTTATATAATTTTTTTAAAAAAGAATACATATTATTAATTTAGTTATATTTTAAAATTTTTAAAAAATTAGTTTATCTAATTTTTCAATTAATTTATAAGATGGTTTTATTTCCCAGATACCATTTGAATTATTTTTAAAATTATTAATCCCTCTTATATATAAATATAAAACACTTCCAAAATGTTCTTTATAATTATAATTTTTAATACGGAAACTAAGATATTTATGTAAAGCTAATGTATATATTTGATACTGTAAATCATATCTATTCAAACATATATTTTTTTCTATATATTTTTTAGTGTATTTAGCATAATCTTTTCCTAACCAATTAGATTTATAATCTATTAAATAATATTTATTATTCCATAAAAATACTAAATCGATAAAACCTTTTAATATTCCTTGAATATTATTATTTAATATTGGTAATTTTTTAGAAATATTATCATATTGACATATTATTTTATTAAATTCAATAATACATAATTTATTTTTTATTGTTAAATAAAACTCTAGTTCTGTTTTTTTATTTTTATTTTCTATTTTACTTAAAATAATATTATCCATTCCTAATGGATGATTCAATATATTTGTTAACCATTTTATTAAAAGAATATACCAAGAAGGATTAATTTCTTTATTACAAAATTCTTTTTTAATAAAAGAATATGATATTTTTTGAGTAAAATCTAATTTTTCAAAAATATTATGTAAAATAATTCCAATTTCTTTACCTGTTGGAAAAGTATGTGGTGTTTTTTTTATATATTTTTTTTTAGAATTTAAAAATTTATATTGATAAATATTATTATTTATATTTAAATTATTTTTAATTATAGAATAGCTTGTAATTAATAAAGTTTTATATTTATTAATTTTTAATTCATTAAAATATTTATTTTTATCTTCTTCTTTTATAGAACATATTGGATTATATTGTATTTGTTTTTTTTTAGTTAAAATTTTAATTTGAATATCTTGATTTATTAAAGAATATAAAGAATTTTTAAAATTATTATAACATACATTATTTTTATTATTTATCAAAAATTCTATAGCACTTTGATATGGTAAATATTTTTGATATTTTTTTTTATTATTTTTAATAATTCCTATACCAATACTACAATGAAAAATTGATCTAGTTAAAGATACATATAATAATCGTAAATTTTCTGATAATAATTCTTCTAATGCATGTTTAATGCTATCATCATCTTTTTTAAAATCTATAATTGTTTTTAATGTTTTTCTATCATGATAAATTATTCCTTCATTATTTATTAAATCTAAAAAATTAGAAGCAATAAAAGGTATCCATACTAATGGAAATTGTAATCCTTTAGCTTTATGGATAGTAATTATCCTAATCTGATTAGAATCATTTTCTAATCTTATTTGTTGATCAACTGATCTATTATTTGGAAATGTAATTTGTTTTAATAACCAAATAATTATTTGTTTTTTATCTTTAATTTTTATAAATTCTATTTCTATTAATTCTGCTATATGTAATATATTCTGTATTTTTTTTTTATGAGTATTATTTATTATATTTGTTTTAAATAAAATATTTTTTTTTAAAAAAATATTTTCTAACATTAATAAAATTCCATATTTATTCCATAAATTTCTATATTTAATAAATTGATTGATAATCTTTTCTAAAAAATATTTTTCTTTTTTATAATCAAAATTAGATAAATCTATATTAAATAAATTACTTGCTAAAATATTTTTTAACCGTTTTACTTGATGTGGTTCTAAAATAGATTGTAATAATAACACTAGTTCTTTTGCTTCTATTGTTTCAAAAACACTATTAGAATTAGATAAATAAATAGAAGGAATATTAAATTTTATAAATTCTTTTTGAATAATATTAGCTTCATATTTATTACGTACTAATACTACTATATCTGATATATTAATAATATTTTTGTGATTTTTATTTTTTTTAAAAAAAATTTTTTTTTGTTGTCCTAGTATAAGCCATTGACAAATTTCATAAGCACATTGATATGATATTTTTTGTTTATATAAATTTAAATTTGTTTCTTTAGGTAAAAACCAAAATGTAATTCCTGGTTGAATAATATTATTAATAATAAAATTATAATTTAATTTTTGTTTTACATATGATGTTGGATGAAAAATTATATTTTTAAAAAAAAAAGGATGTGTTTGATTAGAAAATATTTTATTAACACTATTAACCATAGTTTTAGATGATCTCCAATTATTCTTTAATGTATAACGATTTTTAATTTCAAGAGAAGCTTTAATATAAGTAAAAATATCAGCTCCTCTAAAAGAATAAATAGCTTGTTTAGGATCTCCAATTAATATTAATGTACAATTAGATTGATTTATATATATTTTTTTAAAAATGTCATATTGTTGTATGTCTGTGTCTTGAAATTCATCTATTAATGCAACAGGATATAATTTTCTTATATCTTGTGCTAAATTTTTATTAGTATCACAATTACTTAATGATTTATTTAATATTAATAATAAATCATTAAAGCTAATTTGTTCGTTTTTTTCTTTATTTTTTTTAACTAAAAATTTAATATATTTTATAGCTTTTATTATTATTAATATTTTTAAACTAATGATTTTATTTAAAAATATATCTATTTTTTTGAATAAAATATGTTTTGGAAAATTTTTTTTATTTATAGTTTTTGAGATTAAAACTTTTTGAGAAAATCGTTTTAATTGTTCTGGAATAAAATTATCTTCAACATTATTAATAACCCATTGATTTATATATTCTATCCAAAATTTAATAGATCTATTATTATAAATATGTTTATTAATATCAGATTTTATAATAACGTTAATTATATCATTATTATATTTTATCCATTCTTTTTTAAAAATTTTTATATATTTTATATTTTTATAAAATTGTTTTATTAAACTTATATTATTAAAATGATATTTTAATTTAGGTAATTTATTTTTTAATAAAAATGGTAATAATTTATTAATTAATTCACTAGGTGTTTTCCAATATTGTAATACTATTTGTGCAATATTTTTTGGTAAAGGATATAAATATTTTCTCCAAAAATTTACAGATGCATTATTTTGTAAATAAATTTCATTATTAATTAATTTTTTATTATTAACAAAACCATTAATTTCATAATTTTTAAGATTTAAAATTTTTTGACAAAATGAATGTATTGTTAAAATAGTTGCATTATGAAAGTTTAATTCTGCTTTTAATAAAATTAAATTTGCTTCTTGAAGATTTTTTATTTTTTTAAGAAATTTATTAATAATAGAATATGGACTAGTACCTTTTATACATGCTATACGTAATATATTAATACTATTTTTTATTCTTTTACATAAATCTTGTGTTGAAACATCAGTAAATGTAACTACTAATATTTCTTCTACTGATAATGGAATATTAGTTTCATTTTTTTTATATAAACCTAATAAAAAACGTAAGTAAATTATAATTATTGTAAAAGTTTTTCCAGTTCCAGCTGAAGCTTCTATTAAATATTCTTGATTCAAATCATCTGTAAAAGGATTAAATTCTTTAATTTTTATTATTTTTTTTATCATAATAATTACAAAATATTTTAATTCATATAAAGTATTATAGGTAAAATCCATTTTTCTATTAATTTTATAGTTTTTAACCAATTATTTTTATCAAAAAAATAATTTAATCTATTAAAATATAAATCATTACATTCTCCTGTTAAATTATTATTTAAATTCCAAAAATAAAAAAATCTTTTTTTTGCATTTTTTTGTATAAAAATATCGTAATTAATACACTTATTTTTTTTATCAAAACAATAATATAACCATTCCCAAGAACTTTTCATAGGTAACATAATTAGATTATTTAATCCATATATATATCCATTAAGATATTTTTTTAATAAAATTACTGCTATATTAGGATTAATATAAGAAAAACTATATTCAGTATTTTTAAATCCTACTAATTTTGAAATAAATTTTTCTCCATTTCTAATATTTACTGTACATAAAATTAAATGTTCTATCCAAAAAACTATAATAGATTTTATATCTATAATTTTAGGTTCATATTTTATAAAACCTTTAATATAACTTATAAGATTTATTTCTCCATATAATATTATTCCAGATACATTTATGTTAATATGTTTAATTATGTTATCATATTTATAATTTTTTAAATGATGAGTAAATAAATTATATATATTTTTTTCTTTATTATTCCATAATATTTTACCATAATTACCATATGGTAAAATTCCTTTATTTAAATATTGATAATAAATTAAATCAGTATTTGTATTAAAAATTAATGAATGTAATATTTTTTTATTAATTTTGTATTCTGTTAAATAATCAAGTGAAAAAGGTTCTATTTCTGAAAATTTTATTTTATTTAAATTATATAAATATATTCCTAATCGTTGATTAAAAAATCCTTTTAAAGGATTTTGCCAAAAATTTAAAATTTTTTTTAAAAAAATTTTTTTTATTTCTAATTTTTCAAAATTATCAATATTAATATTTTTTTTATTTAAAAAATCATCATGTTGAATATTAAATTTTATAAAAATATTATTTTTTTTATGTAAATGACATATATTATTAATAATACAATTAGTTATTTTATTTTTTTTAATATCATAATTATGAGAAATATATTCTAATAATTCAGTTATTAAAATAGAAGGATATTGTTTATTATAATTTAGATTTTTATTATTAATATAACTTAAATATAATTTTTCTTTAGAAGAAATTAATAATTCAAGAAAAAAATATTTTTCTTTATCTAAATCATTTTTATCATTTTTTTTAGGATATTTTTTTATTAAATTAAAAATTACTGGATATGAACGTTTAGGATAATATTTACTATTCATACCTATTACAAAACTAGCTTTAAAAGATATTCCATTTAATTGTCCAAAATTACAAAAATTAATTTTATTTAAAGAATAATTAAATTGCTTTTTTTTTTTTTCTAATAGAATTTGAAATTCTTCTATAATAATATTAATAGATATTTTTTGTTTAAAATTAGAATTTAAACCATTATCAATAAACATTATGATCTTTTTAAAAAAATATGTCATATATTTATTTAAATAAATTTTTGAATAAAAAAAATCTGAATACAATTTTATTAAAATTTTTTTCCAATTTTTTATTGTTTGTTTCTTATTTAATTTTTTTTTCCATTTATATAATATAAATAAAAAATAAGTAAATTTGCCTAATAATTCTCCTAATAAACCGAATGTTCCATTATATGGAATAATACCATTCCAATTTCCTGAATTATTATCTATAGCATAACCATATAACATACGATATAATCCAAATTTCCAAGTATATTGATCTTTAGGTAAAGAAATATTTTTAAAATTACTAAAGTCTAACCCATATTTAATTCCAATATCATTAATCCAATAACGTAAATAAATTAAATCTTCTTCACCATTAATAGAAAATTTTTTTGAAATATCATTATTATTTAATAAAAAAAATATTTCTTCTGGATTAAATTTTTTTTTTGATAGATTTAATAAAAAGAAAAAAGTATCAGGTATATTAAATACATCATATTTATCATTATTTAAATATATATTAAAAGGTATTTTTTTTTTATTAAAAATAGAATAAATAAAAGGTAAATATTTTTTTAAATTAGGAGAAATAACAATAATATCATGTAAAAAATATTTTTTACTATTTATTAACTTAATAATATTAATAGATAAAAATTCTATTTCTTGTTTAGCATCTGAAAAAATATTAATTTGTATAGAATTATCAATATTATTAATTTTTTTTTTCTTGTTTCTTGAAAAAAAATTTTCTTTTAATAATAAAATATCTTTTTGTATATTTTTTAATAAATTTTTAGATTTTATCATCATAAATGATTCTATTACTCTAGATTGTAAATTTATTAATTTATTTATATTATTTAATCCATACTTTCCCCAAGAAAATAATAATGAATTATTAAAATTATAATTTTTATTTAATTGAATATTATCCCAATAATGTATACAGGGATTATTTACTAAAATATGAATTTCTATATATTCTGTTACTTGTTCTAATAATTGGAAATATATTAAAGGAATATTTTGTGTATCTAGAATAAATATTCTTTCTGGTAAAATAGAATATTTAATTTTTTTTTTATTTTTAATATAATAATTATATAATTTACTAAAATACCATAATGGTTTATTTAATGTTATTTTATTATATATAATTAATTGTTTCCATAATTTAGCTTGCCAAATTTGATCTTGACTTTTTAGAGATATTATCTCATTATTTTCCCATAAAAATAACCATTCTGGACGATACTTTTGATATTCATCATATAAATTAGCAATTTGAATTGATAATTGAAATAAACATTTAATATTTTTTATATTATTTATATATTTATGAAAATGTTTAAATTCAGGTAAAATAATTAATTCTGGAATAATATTCATTAATTGCCAAATAATAATTTTTTTATTAAAAATATTTCCTTTTTTAATTTTTGGAATAATTTTTACAAATAAATTCCAAATAAATATTTCTGGCTTAATATAATTAATATTAGCATGTATTCCAAAAATTTTAGAAAAAAAAATTTTTAAATATGGAATAAATGTTGTATTAGGTAAAATTATAATTTCTGTTTTTAATGGATTTTGTAATGGATTTTTTAAAATATTATATTTAATTAAATTTAATAAAATATTTAAGTTATTAGAATGATATATTGTAAACATATTATAAATATTATTTATTTCATATAAATATATTAGTAATTTAAATACTATAATATTATATATAAAATATTTTTATATTAATTAAATTTTTTATATATAGCATAATATAACATGATTAATCCTATAAATACCATTGGAAAAGATAATATTTGACCCATAGTTATATAATTATAAAAAAAACCTAATTGTATGTCAGGTTCTCTAAAAAATTCTACAAAAATACGTAACATACCATAAAATAATAAAAACATACTAGTATTATAACCTAATAGTTTATTTTTAGAATAATTTATATTTAAAATAATAAATAATACTATTCCTTCTAAAAAAAATTCATAAATTTGTGATGGATGTCTAGGTAAATTACCATATTTTATAAATAAGTTTATAAAATTTTTATGATTTTGAATATAAATTAAATCTGATTGGGTTGAATTAGGAAATAACATCGCCCATGGAATACTAATAGTAACTCTTCCCCATAATTCACCATTAATAAAATTTCCTATTCTTCCCATACCTAATCCAAAAGGAATTAACGGAGTAATAAAATCTGTTAATTCTAAAAATTTTTTTTTATAAAAGATAGAATATGTAAAAATAACTAAAATAGCACCAATTAATCCTCCATGAAAAGACATACCTCCTTCTTTAAATTTAATCAATGATATAGGATTAATTAAAAAATATTTTAAATTATAAAATAATATATATCCTATTCTACCACCTAATAAAAGACCAATAAAAGATAAATAAAATAAATTTTCATTTTCTTTATTTGTCCAATTTGAACTATGATAAAATTTTAGTTTTGATATATTTATTATAAATAAAAAACTAATTACATACATTAAACTATACCAATAAATATCAATTTTACCTATTGTAATAGCAATTGGATTAATTTTTGGAAAAAATAAATATTTTATGTTCATTTTATTATAAAAAATAATATTATATACTATATATAATATTATTTTTTAATAGGTACAATATATTATATGAATATAAATAGAATTTTTTCTAATAATATTAATAGTGAAAAAATATTATTTTTAAGAGCATCATTAATAACAGGTCATTATTTAATAAATATTGCAAAATGGTTAAATTATAATATTCCAGTTAATTTAAATAAAGATAAAGGATGGATAGGTAAATTAATTGAATTATATTTATTAGGTATTAAACCAAAAAACACATTTAATCAAGATATACCTCAAATAGGCATAGAAATTAAAACTATTCCTATAGATGAACAAGGAAATATTATTAATGATACTTTTATATGTTCTTTTCCTTTAATAAATAAAAAAATTTTTATTTGGAATAAAAGTAAATTATATAATAAATTATCTAAAATTTTATGGATACCTATTATAACAAAAAATAAAAATACTCCTTTGGGAATGAGATTAATAGGTAAACCAATTATATGGAAACCTTCAAAAAAAGATTATAAAAACTTATATAATGATTGGGTTGGATTAATAACATTATTTATTTCTGGTAATATTGAAAATATAAATTATTATAATGGTACTATTTTAGTAGTAAAAACAAAATCTAAAAAAAATAAATTTATTAAAATTATAAATAAAGATAAAAATATTATTTTGACTACACCTAGAGCTTTTTATTTTAAAAAAAAATTTACAAAGTTATTATTTATGAATTCATAAATAATAATTTTAAAATTAAGTTTTATATATTAAAATAGTATTTTCAATAAATTAGTTTATTTTATTATATATAAATAATATTATTTCATATTTATTAATTATTTTTATGATAATATTTGTTATAAAAATATTAATAATATATGAAATAATTAAATTATTAATTTTTAAAATATTATTTTTTTAGGAATTATATTTTAAATTAAAATAATTATTAATCTATTTTAATTTAATATATTTCTAAATTAATTAATTCCTGTATTTTTTGATGACGACGAATTTCTCTTGGAATACCATTTTCTATTAATATTTCTGGTATTAAAGGTCTACTATTATAATAAGATGACATAGATGCTCCATAAGCACCTGTATCATGAAAAATTAAATAATCTCCAACATTAACATATGGTAATAAACAAAATGTTATTTCTCCTTTATCTGACTGTGTAAATATATCTCCTGCTTCACATAAAGGACCTGCAACTATAGCTTCTATTTTTGGTAAATATGACATATCTATACCTTTTGAAGAAATTACAGATATATAATGATAACTTCCATACATTGCAGGCCTCATAAAATCATTAAAACCAACATCAACTAAAATAAATCGTTTTTCTTTTATTTTTTTTATAGCACATATTTGGCAAATTAATATTCCTGATTCTGCTACTAAAAATCTACCAGGTTCAATTTCTAATTTTATTTTTTTTTGTAAATGATTATTAATAATATTACGTGTATTATTCCATAATTTAAAATAGTGTTTTGTATCAACACTTTTATCATATAATCTATAAGGAATAGATAAACCACCACCTGCAGATATTATCCTAATTTTAGGAAGATAAGGTTTTAATACATACTCAGTCATAGCATTACATACTTTTTTTAAATGAGAATAATTAACACCTGAACCTATATGTATATGTATTCCTATTAACTTTAAATTATATTGATTTATAATTTCAATTGACTTTTTTAAGTCTGTATGCCATATACCATGTTTACTATTTTCACCTCCAGTATTAGTTTTTTTACTATGTCCATGTCCAAATCCAGGATTGATACGTAACCAAATATTGTGATTTTTTTTAGATAATTTACCTAATTGATGTAACATATCTATTGAACCAACATTAACAGTAAGATTTAAATCTATAATACGTTTTAACGTGTTATATTCAAAAATATCTGCTGTAAAAATAATATCATCTTTATTTTTACTATTATAACCAGCTGCTAATGCTCTTTCTATTTCTCCTAAAGATACTGCATCTACTTTTACACCTTCTTTTCTCATTAATTTTAATATATTAATATTAGAACATGCTTTTTGAGCAAATCTAATTGTATCAAATTTTTTCAATTGTAAAATACGTTTTTTTATAGTTTCTGCACAATACAACCAAATTGGAGAATTATATTTTTTTATAATAGAAAATATAGTTTTTGTTAAAAAACTATTTTTATTATGATAAATATCAAATATTTGTGTCATAATTACTATAACCTATAATATTTTAGTAATTTTTAATAAAATTAGTAATTTTTTTAACTAAAATTTTTCATATATTTATATAAATATTTATAAATAATTTAATTAATAATATATTTTAAAAAAATATTATTCAATATATACAAAAATTTTTTATTATAATTATTAATTATAATAAAATAAATCATATAAAATTTAATTTTAATATATTATCTATAATACAATTTATATGCATAAAAAAATACTTCAACGAATAAAAATTCGTAATAAATATAAAAAATTAAGAAAAAATATTTCTATTATAAATAAAAATATATTAGATAATATTATTACTAATAAAATATTAAATTTTATTTCATTTAAAAAAAATCAAAATATAGGATTATTTATTTCTTCTTTAGGAGAAATAAATACAAATTTATTAATTAATAAATTATGGTTGCAAAATAAAATAGTTTATGTCCCTATTATAGATCCATTTTTTGAAGGAAAATTATTCTTTTCTAAATATACTTCTAATACAATCTTAAAATTTAATAAATTTAATATATTAGAACCTAATATACAAAAAGAATCTTTATTTTTAATAGATATATTAGATATAATAATAATTCCTATTGTATCATTTAATTCAGATCGTTATAGATTAGGTATGGGTGGTGGATATTATGATAGATTATTAATCAATAAATCAAATAATATTTTACCTATCGGTATAGCTTATGATTGTCAATTAAATAATGAATTTCCTATTTGTAATTGGGATATTTCATTACCAGTAATTATTACACAATCTAAAATATGGTTATAATTAAATTATAAAATATTAATATTTATTATGTTTAATTTAAATATTAAATTAAATATAATTTGATATAAAAATAATAATGCATTATTGTATTAATTACTTATAGTAATTAGTAGTTAAGATTATTAATATCTGTTATTTATAAAATTTTATAAAAATGAATTATATATAAAGTTCTTATTTATGAATAAATTTAACAATTTTTTTAATATATAAAATTTTAAAATAATAAATTAATTAAAAATTAGGGAAAAATAATGTTTCAAAAAGAAATTATTATTAATAATGTTCATGGTTTACATATTCGTCCAGCAGCATTATTTGTAAAAGAAGCTAAATCTTTTATTTCAGATATAACAATTACATCTAATGGAAAAACAGTTAATGCTAAAAGTTTATTTAAAATACAAACATTAGGAATGACTAAAGGAACTTCAATTATTTTGACAGCTTATGGAAAAGATGAAAAAGAAGCAATAGAACATTTAATAAAAATTATTAAAAAATTATAATATAAATAATGATAAATTATATTTATAATAATATTATTAACAAAATAAATATATAAATAATTTTATTAAATAATTAATTTTATATTTAAATAATATATTATTAAAATTAATAATATTTGATAAAAAATCATTAGATGATAATAGAGGTAAATTATGATTTCAGGAATTTTAGCTTCTCCTGGTATTGCTTTTGGTAAAGCATTTTTATTAAAAGTAGATAATATTATTATTAATCATAATAAAATTGTGAATAATCAAATAGAATTAGAAATTAAAAAATTTTTTGATGGACAAAAAAAATCAATAGAACAACTTAAATTAATTAAAAACACATCAATTAAAAAATTTAATAATGAAAAAGAATCTATATTTGAAGGACATATTATACTTTTACAAGATGAAGAAATGATTAAAGAAGTTATTTCATTAATAAAAAATAATTTTTTATCAGCTGATGCTGCTGTAAATTATGTAATAAAATCTCAAATACAATTATTAGAAAATCTTAAAGATGAATATTTAAAATCTAGAATAATTGATATTAAAGATATTGGTAGTCGTCTAATAAAAAATATTTTAGGTATCAATATTATTAATTTAAATGAAATAAAAGATAAAGTAATTTTAATTGCAAAAGATCTTACACCATCAGAAACAGCTCAATTAAATTTACAAAAAATTTTAGGATTTATTACAGATTTTGGTAGTCAAACTTCTCATACAGCAATAATAGCTCGTTCTTTAGAAATACCGGCTATTGTAGGTACAGGAAATATTACTAGTAAAGTAAAAACAAATGATTATCTAATATTAGATAGTATTAATAATAATATATATATAAATCCTACAAATCAAATAATCAATAAAATTAAATTAATATATAATAAATATATTATTGAAAAAAATAAATTAATAAAATTAAGTAATTTACCAGCTGTAACTAAAGATAATATTAAGATTAAAATATGTGCTAATATTAGTTCATTAAAAGATTTAAATAATGCAAAAAAAAATGGTGCTGAAGGTATTGGTTTATATCGTACAGAATTTTTATTTATGAATCGTAATTCTTTACCTTCAGAAGAAGAACAGTTTCATGCTTATAAAATAGTAGCAAAAAGTATGTATGGTAAATCTATTATTATTCGTACTATGGATATAGGAGGTGATAAAGATATTCCTTATATGAATTTACCTAAAGAAAATAATCCTTTTTTAGGATGGAGAGCTATTAGAATAACTATGGATCGTAAAGAAATATTACATACACAATTGAGAGCTATTTTACGAGCATCAGTATTTGGAAAATTATGTATTATGTTTCCAATGATTATTTCTATTGAAGAAGTTTATTTTTTAAAAGATGAATTAAATTTTTTAAAAAAACAACTTCAAAATGAAAAAAAGGATTTTAATAAAAATATTCCAGTAGGAATTATGGTAGAAACTCCTGCATCTGCTATTATTTCTAAATATTTAGCAAAAGAAATTGATTTTTTTAGTATAGGTACAAATGATTTAACTCAATATACATTAGCTGTAGATCGTGGTAATGATTTAATTTCTCATTTATATAAACCTATATCTCCATCTATTTTTTATTTAATTAAAAAAGTTATTGATGCATCACATTCAGAAGGAAAATGGACTGGTATGTGTGGTGAGTTAGCTAGTGATGAACGTGCTATTCCAATTTTATTGGGTATGGGTTTAGATGAATTCAGTATGAGTTCAACATTTATTCCTAAAATAAAAAATATTATTAGAAATATAGAAATGAATAAAGCAAAAATTTTAGCAGATAATATCTTATTACAACCTACTATTAAAGATATTAATAATCTTATATATGAATTTAATAAATAATATTAATATATTTTATATAAATAAAATTTTTTAGGAGATAAAAAATGAATTTTTTTTCTGATATTTTTCAAAAAATAAAAAAAAAAATAATTAAAGAAACTACTACTATTAAAGTTTTAGCACCTATTTCTGGAGAAATAGTTGATATAACTACTGTTCCAGATTCTGTGTTTTCCGATAAAATTATAGGTGATGGGATTGCAATTAATCCTACAGGTAGTTTTCTTGTATCTCCAATAGATGGAAGAATTGGAAAAATTTTTGATACTAATCATGCTTTTTCTATTATATCAAATAATGAAATAGAATTATTTGTACATTTTGGTATTGATACAATTAATTTAAAAGGAAAAGGATTTAAACGTATATTTAATTTAAAAGAAACAAATATAATTAAAAAAGGAGACATAATTATTGAATTAGATTTGGATTATTTAATAAAAACAGCAAAATCAATACTAACTCCTGTTGTAATTTCTAATATTGAAGATATTAAAGAAATAAAAAAATATTCTGGTAAAGTTATTGCGGGTATTGATCCAGTACTTAAAATAACTAAATAATAATATATATAAATTTTATTTTTTAAAATATTAAATATATTTTAGTATTGATTTAAAAATTTAATAGATAATTAAATAATTATTTAATATTAATAAAAATTTTTTATAGGAGTAAAATATAGATAATTAATTTTAATAATTAAAATCTAATTTTTTAATAGTTAAATTTTAATTTTAAACAATCATATTATATATTAATTATATAACTAATTTTATAAATTTTATTTTTTATAAAAAATTTTAAAATATAATCTATATTAAAGAAATTATATAGATAAAACTATCAAAATTTTATTTTGTATTGGTATATTATACGTTATAAAAAATATAAGTAACATATATTTTAAAATATTAATTTTGTTAATTTTTAATATATAAATATTTTATTTTAATCATTTAATTTAAATTTATTAAATATTAGCATTATGATAAATTTCTTGTATATCATTATTTAATTTTAATAAATTTAAAAAATTTAATAATTTATTTTTTGTTAATATATCAATGTTTTTTTTAATTACAGGAATCATAGTAAATTTAAATTTAACTGGTTTAATTAAGATTTTTTTTATTTCTAATAATATAATTTTATATTTTTCTTCATTAAAAATAACATCAATTATTTCATTATTAAAAATAATATCTTCAGCTTGTAATTTTTCAGCAATATCCATAATATTATCTAAATTATTTTTATGAAAAAATGATATTTTAAATTTTTTTTTAAACATATAAGAAACAGTACCACTATTTCCTAGACGATATCCTATTTTATTAAAAGTATTTCTTATTACAGAAACAGTTCTATTTTTATTGTTTGTAGTACAATTGATCATTAATGCAATATTTCCAGGACCATAACCTTCATAAGAAATATTTGTTATATTAACTTGTGATATTTTTTTTTTATTTAATTTCCTAAATAATATTTTTTCCATTGTAGATCTATTCATATTATATGATAAACCTTTTTCTATAACTAAACGTAATTTAGGATTATATTGTGGATCAATTGTTCCACCTAACTTACTAGCAGTATTTAATTCTCTAGCAATTTTAGTAAAAATTTTATCTTTTTTTATATCTTGTGATGCTTTACGATAACGCATATTAGACCATTTACTATGTCCAGCCATAAAAAATTCCTTCATATTATTTATCTGTTATACATAATAATCCTAATTCTTTTAAAATATTTTTATTAATAAAATTAGGAGATTGAGTCATTAAACATGCTCCAGAAGTAGTTTTAGGAAAAGCAATTACATCACGAATATTATTTGTATTTGAAAGTAACATAACTAATCGATCTAATCCTAATGCAATACCTCTATGTGGAGGTGTACCAAATTTTAAAGCTTCTAAAAAAAAACCAAAATCTTTTTCTTGTATTTGTCTATTTATTTTTAAAATATCAAATATTATCTGCTGTATTTTATAATCATATATTCTTCCTGATCCACTACCAATTTCATATCCATTAATTACTATATCATATGAATCAGATATAATATTCTCTGGATTATTTTTTAAATCATTTATATTAAATTTTATTGGAGATGTAAAAGGATGATGCATTGGAATAAGTTTTCCTATCTTATCTTTTTTAAATAAAGGAAAATTAATAATCCATAATGGAAACCATGTATTTTTTTTTATTAGATTAAAATCTATAGACAATTTTTCTCTTAAAATACCCATAGAACTTAATGTTCCATTAATTTTTTCTGTTCCTAAAAAGATTAAATCATTATTATTAGCTTGATTACGTAAAATAATATTTTTTGACATTTGATCATTTATTAAAAATTTTGATTGATTATTTTTATTTAAAAAATTAATTAAATTATGATTTTTTACTTTTAAAATATTAAGATCATTAGTACCATATTTATTAATATATAATTTATAATTATTTAATATTTCATTATTTATATTTTTAATATATTTATTCTCAACACAAATTGATACTATTCTATTAAAAATATTATTAATTTTATTATTTTTTTTAATAAATAGATTTGTTAAATCTATTAATTTTAATGGATTTCTTAAATCAGGTTTATCTGTACCATAATTATTCATAGCATCATGAAAAGTTATTATGGAAAATTTTTTTAGTGTAATATTTATTATATTTTTCCATAAATAACATAACATTTTTTCTATTAAATTTTTAAAATCATCAAAATTTAAAAAAGAAACTTCTATATCAATTTGAGTAAATTCTGGTTGACGATCTGATCTTAAATCTTCATCACGAAAACATTTAGCAATTTGATAATAACGATCTAATCCAGCAATCATTAATAATTGTTTAAAAATTTGAGGAGATTGTGGTAATGCATAAAATTTTTTTTTATGTATACGACTAGGAACTAAATAATCTCTAGATCCTTCTGGAGTTGATTTTGTTAAAATTGGTGTTTCAATATTTAAAAATTTATGTTTTTCTAAAAAAGATCTAATAATACTTGTAATAATTGATCTATTTTTAATTATTTTTAACATTTTAAATTGTCTAAGATCTATATATCTATATTTTAATCTAATTTCTTCTGTATTTAAAATATTATTATTAATAGGTAATGATTTTGATTTATTTATAATAAATAAATTAGATGCTATTATTTCTATTTTTCCTGTTGGTAAATTTAAATTTTTATTTATTCTTTTTACTACTTTACCTATTATTTTAACACAAAAATCATTACGTAATGTTGAAGCTAATTTAAAAATTGTTTTATTTGAAGATGTAAAAATAATTTGTATAATTCCTTCTCGATCTCTTAAATTAATGAAGATTAATTTACCTAAATTTATATAATTATCTATCCAACCATAAAGTATTATTTCTTGATTTATATGTGTTGTATTAATTTCTCCACAATAAATTCTATTTTTCATAAAAAACACCTATTATTTAAATTTTTATAAAATATTTTTATATTAACATTAATTAATATTAATTAATGTTAATATAAAAATATTTTATAAAAACATTTATAAAAAGTATAAATAATTATTTTTAAATAAAATGAAATATTTTCATATTAAATTAATTTGATATAATTAAAATTTTAATAATTTAATTAATTACAATGATAAAAAAAAAATATAATTTTGATAAATTTATTGATAGATCAAATAGTGACAGTTTAAAATGGAATAAATATAATAAAAATATTATTCCTTTATGGATAGCTGATAGTGATTTTTCTTGTCCACCATATATATTAAAAGCATTAAAAGAAAGAATTAACCATGGTATTCTAGGATATGGAATTTTTCCAAAAAATTTATCAAATATTATTATTGAAAGATTATGGAAAAATTATAAATGGAAAATTAATCCTGAATGGATTATATATATTAATGGAGTTGTTTGTGGATTACATTTAACTATAAGAACTTTTACTACTAATAAAAATTCTATAATCATCCCTATTCCTATATATCCTCCATTTATATATGCAACTAATTTAGCTAAAAGATTTACAAAATATATAAAATTAATACAAATAAATAATAGATTAGTTATAGATTATAATTATTTAAATAGAAATATGAATGGTAATGAAAAATTAATAATGTTATGTAATCCACATAATCCAGTAGGAACATCGTATAAATATCATGAATTAGAAAAAATTTTAGAATTTGTTAAAAAATATAATTTAATTGTTTGTTCTGATGAAATACATTGTGATTTAATTTTAGAAAAACATATACAACATATACCATTTGCATCTCTTAATAATGATGCTGCACAATGTACTATAACTCTTATGTCTCCATCTAAATCATTTAATATATCAGGATTAAATTTTGCAATAGCTATTATTCCTAATAAAAAATTACGTGATAAATTTAATTTATTTAAACAAGGAATTAATCCTAATATAGATATATTATCATGTATTGCAGCAGAATCTGCATGGAAAAATGGTAATGATTGGTTAAATAACCAAATTGAATATTTAAAAATTAATCGTGATCTTTTATTTTATACAATAAATAAACTTCCTTATGTAAGTATGTTAAAACCAGAAGCTACATATCTTGGTTGGATTAATTGCTCTCAAATGAAAATTTCAAATCCAACATTATTTTTTGAAAAATATGGTATAGGATTATCTTCAGGAAAAGATTTTGGAGATGAAAATTTTATTAGGTTTAATTTTGCTTGTACTCATGATATATTAAAAAAGGCGTTAAAAAGAATAGAATATGCAATTAATCAATTATAAAAAATTTATTTAATTAGGTAAAATGAATGAATATTCAAACAATTCTTTCAGAAAATATTCAGGATGCAATGTTAAAATCAGGTATTCCATTAAAATATAATGTAATATTACGCCAATGTAAAAAAATAAAATTTGGACATTATCAAGTAAATGGCATTATATCAGCTGCTATAAAATTAGGTCAAAACCCTAAAAAATTAGCAGAAAAAGTAATACAAAATATGAATTTAAAACATGTAATAAAAAAAATAGAAATATCACATTTAGGATTTATTAATATTTTTATTAAAGATAAATGGATATCTAAACAAATAAATTTATTATTAAATACTCCTAAATTAGGTATTTTAAATGAAATAAAAGTTAAAAATATTATAATAGATTATTCAAGCCCTAATATTGCAAAGGAAATGCATGTTGGACATTTAAGATCTACAATTATAGGAGATTCAGTTGTACGTATATTAATTTTTTTAGGACATAATGTAATAAAAGTTAATCATATAGGTGATTGGGGTACACAATTTGGAATGTTAATTGCATTTTTAGAATTTAAACAACATAAAGAAAAAAAAATATTTTTATCTGATTTAAATGAATTTTATAAAGAAGCACAAATTAAATATAATAACAATAAACATTTTGCTGAAAAATCTAGAAAATATGTTGTAAAATTACAAAATAATGATCCATGTTGTTTAAAAATATGGAAAAAATTTGTTCAAATTACTATGAATTATAATTATATGTTATATAAAAAACTTAATGTTTCATTAACTTCAAAAGATACTTTTGGTGAAAGTACATATAATCATATGCTACCTAAAATAATTTTAGATTTAAAAAATAAAGGTTTAGCTATTAATAGTAATGGTGCAATTGTTGTTCCTATAAAAAAAATAAAAAATAAAAATGGAACTACAATGGCAATTATTATACAAAAAAAAGATGGAGGATATCTTTATGCAACTACTGATATTGCTTGTATAAAATATCGTTGTAAAATATTAAAAGCTGATCGTATCATATATTATGTAGATGCAAGACAAAGTCAATATTTAAAACAAATATTTTTAATAGCAAAAAAAGCTAATTATGTTCCTTTACATGTAAAATTAGAACATCATATGTTTGGAATGATATTAGATAATAATAATAAACCATTTAAAACACGTACAGGAGAAAATATAAAATTAAATAATTTAATAGAAGAATCTATAATAAGATCAAAAAAAGTAATTTTACAAAAAAATCCTATGATTAAAAAAAATGAATTAGATAATTTATCTTCTGTAATAGGTATTGCAGCAATTAAATATTCTGAATTATCTAAAAATAGAATAACTAATTATGTGTTTAATTGGGATGATATGCTTTCTTTAAATGGAAATACAGCACCTTATATCCAATATGCTTATGTAAGAGCAAAATCAATATTAATAAAATCAAAAATTAATTTTAATAATTTTTTAAATTATGAAATAACATTCTCTAATAATTATGAAATTAATTTAGCTATTACTTTTTTAGAGTTTGAAGAAATAATTTTAAAAGTGGCTAAAAATGGTACTCCACACATATTATGTAATTGGTTATATAAAATTACTACATTATTTTCTAATTTTTATGAAAATTGTAACATATTAAATATAAATAATAATTTAATTAAAATGAGTAGATTAACAATAGTATTTACTACTACTAAATTTTTAAAAAAAGGATTAAATCTTTTAGGTATTAAAACAATTAATAAAATGTAAAATAATTTAAATTAAATAATTTATATATTTAATTAATATAAAATAATAGATATTATCATGTATAAAAAAAAAGTAATAATTGCTATTTCTGGTGGTGTTGATTCTTCAGTATCTGCTTGGTTATTAAAAAATCAAAATTATCAAGTAGAAGGATTATTTATGAAAAATTGGGAAGAAGATGATACTAAAAATTGTAATATTAAAAAAGATTTATATGATGCAGAAACAATTTGTAATCAATTAAATATTTATTTACATAAAATTAATTTTTCTTTTGAATATTGGGAATATGTTTTTAAAAATTTTCTTTATGAATATAAAATAGGTAATACTCCAAATCCTGATGTTTTATGTAATAAAATAATAAAATTTAAGTATTTTATGAATTTTGCTTTAAAAAATTTAGGTGCGGACTTTATAAGTACAGGACATTATGTTAGATGTAAAAAAATTAAACATCAATTTCATTTATTAAAAGGAATTGATAAAAATAAAGATCAAAGTTATTTTTTATATACAATTAAAGAAAAACAATTAACAAAAATTTTATTTCCAATAGGATATTTAAATAAAATTGAAGTTCGTAAAATAGCAGAAAAATTAAATTTTATAAATGCAAAAAAAAAAGATTCTACAGGAATATGTTTTATAGGTGAAAAAAAATTTCCAGAATTTTTAAATAAATATTTATCTACAAAAGAAGGAAATATTATTAATCTTAATGGAAAAATTATTGGAAAACATAAAGGATTAATACATTATACATTAGGACAACGTAAAAGAATAGGAATAGGAGGTATATTAAATAATAATAATTCTGATCCATGGTATGTTATTAAGAAAGATATGAAAAAAAATATTTTAATTGTAGCTCAAGGAAAAAATAATCCTTATTTATTTTCTATTGGATTAATAGCAAAAAATATTACTTGGATTAATTATCCATTTAAAATACCAAAAATTTGTTCTATTAAAACTAGATATAGACAAAAAGAAATATGTTGTAAAATAAAATTATTAAGTAATAATAAAATTAAAGTTTTATTTAATAATCCAATATCTAGTATTACTCCTGGACAATCAGCTGTTTTTTATTCTGGATCTATTTGTTTAGGTGGAGGAATAATAGAAAAAAAAATTTCATATATGAATAATAATATAATTGATTAATTCAAAGGTTTTATATAAATGAAATTATTTCATCTTACTGCTTTATCTCCTTTAGATGGTAGATATCATAATGATTTAGTTTTTTTAAAAGATATTTTTAGTGAATATAGTTTAATGAAATTTAGATTAAAAATTGAAATTAATTGGTTAAAATTTCTTTCCCAAAATTCTAATATTAAAGAAATATCTAAATTTTCTATAGAAGAAACAAATTTTTTAAATAAAATTATTACTAATTTTAATGAATATGATGCTCTTGCAATAAAAAAAATAGAATATGATATAAATCATGATGTTAAAGCAATAGAATATTTTTTAAAAAGTAAAATAAAAAAACATGATTCATTAAAAAAAATATCAGAATTTGTTCATTTTGCATGTACATCAGAAGATATTAATAATTTATCATATGCAATAATGTTAAATATATCAAAAAATAATATTTTATCTATATGGATAAAAGTTATGTCCACTATAAAAAAATTAGCATTAAAATATAGTAATGTTACTATGTTATCTCATACACATGGACAACCAGCAACTCCATCTACTATTGGTAAAGAAATGATTAATTATGTATATCGTATAAAAACACAAATTAATCAATTTAAAAAAATAAATATTTTAGGTAAAATTAATGGTGCTGTAGGTAATTATAATGCTCATAAAACAGCATATCCTAATATTAATTGGCATAAATTAAGTAAAAATTTTGTTGAATCATTAAAAATTACTTGGAATCCTTATACTACTCAAATAGAACCTCATGACTATATTGCTGAAATATTTCATTGTATGATACGTTTTAATAATATTCTTATTGATTTTAATAGAGATATTTGGGGATATATATCATTAAAATATTTCGATCAAAAATTTTATAAAAAACATATTGGTTCATCAACAATGCCTCATAAAATAAATCCTATTTTATTTGAAAAATCAGAAGGAAATTTAGGAATGGCTAATGCAATTATGCAACATATGGCAAATAAATTACCTATTTCTAGATGGCAAAGAGATTTAACAGATTCTACTGTTATGAGAAATATTGGTGTAGCTATAGGTTATTCAATAATATCATATATTAGTACAATAAAAGGTATTAAACAATTAAAAATAAATAAAAAATTTCTAAAACAAGCATTAGAAGAAAATTGGCAAGTAATTGGTGAAGCAATCCAAACTATTATGAAAAAATATAATATTAAAAACGCATATGAAAAAATAAAAAAACTAACTCAAGGAAAAAATATTTCATTACAAAATATACATGATTTTATTGATAAATTAAATATACCTAATAAAGAAAAATTATTTTTGAAAAACATTACTCCTAATAATTATATCGGTTATGCTATAGAATTAACAAATAATTTTAATAAATTTATAACTTAAAAATTAAATTTATATTTTAGTTTTTAAGTTATAAATATATTTAATAAAATAATTTATTTAATCATATTAGTTAGAGTTCATTCATGAGAAAAAATATTAAAGAAGTATTAGTTACTCTTAATAATATTAGTAAATCTTTTTTTGGTAAAAAAGTTCTTTCTAATTTTTGTTTAACAATACATAATGGTGAATTTATTACTTTATTAGGACCATCAGGTTGTGGTAAAACAACAATTTTAAGATTAATAGCTGGATTAGAAAAAGTTGATAGTGGTTCTATTATGTTAGATCAAAAAATAATTACTAATACTCCAGCAGAACATAGACAAACTAATACTGTTTTTCAAAGTTATGCTTTATTTCCTCATATGTCTGTATTTGATAATATTGCTTTTGGATTAAAAATGCAAAAAAAACCATATAAAGAAATATTATCTAGTGTAAAAAATATTTTAAATATGGTTCAATTACAAAATTTTGCAAATAGAAAACCTCATGAATTATCTGGGGGACAACAACAAAGAGTAGCTATTGCTAGAGCTGTTATTAATAAACCTAGAATTTTGCTTCTAGATGAATCATTATCAGCTTTAGATTATAGATTAAGAAAAAAAATGCAAAATGAATTAAAAATATTACAAAGAAAATTAGGAATTACTTTTGTATTTGTGACTCATAATCAAGAAGAAGCATTAACAATATCGGACCGTATTATTGTATTACGTAATGGTAAAATAGAACAAGATGGTACTCCTAGAGAAATATATGAAGAACCAAAAAATTTATTTATTGCTAAATTTATAGGCGATATAAATATATTTAATGCTACTATTATAAAAAAATTAAATAATGCACAAGTAATAGCTGATTTAGAAGGTTATTTATGTAATATAAAAGTTCCATTTCCTATTATTCCAGGAGAAAAAATACATGTTTTATTAAGACCAGAAGATTTAAGAATTAAAGAAATAAATAATAATAAATATAATGGTTTAATTGGATATGTTAAAGATCAAAGTTATAAAGGTATGACATTAGAATCTACTTTAGAACTTGAAAATGGTAAAATAATTACTGTAAGTGAATTTTTTAATGAAGATGATCCTAATTTTGATCATTCTATTAACCAAAAAATGATAATTAATTGGGTTGAAACATGGGAGGTAGTATTACCTTATGAAGAAAATAACTAAATATTCTAGAAAAATAATAATTTTAATAGTAATAAGTTGGTTATTATTATTTATTTTCCTTCCAAATTTAATAATAATTATTATTAGTTTTTTAACAAAAGATGATAGTAATTTTATTAAATTTAATTTAACTTTGCATAATTATAAACTAATACTAGATGCATTATATCTAAATATATTTATTTATTCTTTATATATATCCTTAATAACAACATTAATTTGTCTTATTATTGGATTTTTATTTTCATGGTGTCTTATTAAAATATCTCATCATTATAGATCTTTAATGTTATTTTTTTTATTTTTACCTTTTTGGATTAATTCATTAATTAGGATTTTTTGTTTAAAAAGTTTTTTTAGTATAAATGGTTATTTTAATAATATTCTTCTTTATTTAAAATTAATTAATCATCCTATACATATTATATATACATCTTTTGCTGTTATTTTAGGATTAGTATATATTCTATTACCTTTTATGATTATACCAATATATTCTAGTTTAGAAAAATTAGATATGTTTTGTATAGAAGCAGCTAAAGATTTAGGAGCTAAATCTTGGAAAATTTTTATTTATATAATATTACCATTAACATTTCCAGGAATTATTTCAGGATGTTTACTAGTTTTTTTACCTGCTATGGGAATGTTTTATATTTCAGATTTAATGGGAGGATCTAAAAATTTATTAATAGGTAATATTATAAAAAATCAATTTCTTAATATAAGAGATTGGCCGTTAGGTGCTACTTTAAGTAATATAGTAATATTAATTACGGGAATATTTTTAATATTATATTATAAATTAATAAAATTTTTTAATAAAAAGGAATTTTAAAATAATGTTTAAATATTTATTACGTAATATTTTTATAATTTTAGTATATAGTTGGTTTTATATTCCTATAATTATTCTTATAATAAATTCTTTTAATTTATCTATTTTTGGAAATCAATGGCAGGGATTTAGTATTAAATGGTATTATTCTATTATAAATAATCATTTTTTATTAGAAGCAACATATCATTCATTAATAATTGCTATAATTACTGCAACATGTGCAACAATAATGGGTTTTTTAACTGCTATTACTTTATATTATTGTAATGTATATTTTAAATCTTTTATTAGTATTTTATTATTTATAGTAATTGTATCTCCTGATATTATTATGGCAATTTCTTTATTATTATTATTTATATTATTTAATTTTACATTAGGATTTTGGACATTATTAGTTTCTCATATCACTTTTTGTCTTCCATATGTTGTTATTACAGTACATTCTAGATTAAAAAATTTTGATAGTCGTATTTTAGATGCGGCTAAAGATTTAGGAGCTAGTGATAGTGTTATTATAATAAAAATTATATTACCATTAATATTACCTACAATATTATCTAGTTGGTTATTAAGTTTTGCTTTATCTATGGATGATATAACAATATCAACATTTGTAACTGGACCTACATACGAAATATTACCATTAAAAATTTATTCTATGGTTAAAATAGGTATTTCTCCTGAAATTAATGCTTTAGCTACTATATTAATTATGATTTCTTTATTATTAGTTTTATCTAGTAGAATTATTCTAAATAATTTTTATAAAAATTATTATCAAATTAATTATTTTAAAAAAAAATCTAATAAATAATTTATAATTAAATTATTTATTTCAATATTAAAAAATATTTTATTAATTTAATTAAATAAGTTTTAAATAAAAATAATATTTATATAAAAAATTAATTTTGACATACAGAACAAAAAAAAGTACTTCTATTTCTTTGAATTATTTTAACAATTTTTGTTTTACATATTTTACATAATTTATTATTTCTTCCATATACAAATATAAATTTATTAAAAGATCCTTTTTTATTATAAGGATTTATGTAATTACATATTGAAGTACCTCCATTTATTATGGATTTATATAATATATATTTAATATTTTTAATTAAAATATCTATTTCTATAAAAGTTAAAGTATTAGATTTTCTATAAGGTAATATTTTTGAAATGAATAATGATTCATTCGAATATATATTTCCAATACCTACAACTATTTCATTCATCATTAATAATACTTTTATAGGTATTTTTTTTTTCTGAGTAATTTTATATAAATATATTTTATTAAATTCATTTGAAAGAGGTTCAAGGCCTAATTTTTTTAAAAAAATATTTTCTTTATAATTTTTATTACACCATATCCAAAATCCAAACCTTCTAACATCTGAATAACGTAATATAATATTATTATTAATTATTAAATCTATATGATCATGTTTAAATATTTTTATATTTTTTTTATTAATTATTAATAAATTTCCTGTCATTCCTAAATGAATAATAATTGAATTATTTTGTAATAAAAATATTATATATCTTCCACGACGTTTTATATCTATAATTTTTTGATTGCTAATATTAATTATTTCTTTTGGTATTAAATATTTTAATTTTATATTTCTTACTATAGAATAATTAATAATGTAACCCTTTAAATAAGGTAAAATTATATTTTTAATAACTTCTATTTCTGGTAGTTCAGGCATTTAAAATCAACAAATTTATTTACCAATACAAAATTTAGAAAAAATACTTTCTAATAAATCTTTAGATGTAAATTTTCCAGTTATATTATCAAGTTCCATTTGAGCTAATCTTAAATTCTCTGATAATAATTCAATTGGAGAATTAACAGATGAAAATATTAACTGTCCTTCTTTAATATATTTAAATACTGATTTTAATATATCAATATGTCTTTCTCTTGCAGTAAAAATATCTTCAGTATTATGAGTATAAGTAATATTTTTTTTAATATAATCTATTAATATAGGAATACCTTCTTTAGTTTTAACTGATAATTTAATGGTAACAAATTTATCTTTTGTTATAATTTCTGGATTATTACATGTTAAATCTATTTTATTTCTAATAATAATTATTGGTATTTTTTTCTTAAAATGAATTAAATAATTATTTATAATTTTGGATAAATTATTATTAGTTATATTATCATTTACTATTAAAAATAAATAATTTGTTTTATTAATTTCATTAATAGTTTTTTTTATTCCAATGTTTTCAATTTGATTATTAGTTTTTCTAATTCCAGCTGTATCAATAATTTGTATTGGAACAGAATTTATATAAATTTTTTCATATAAAATATCTCTAGTAGTACCAGGAATATCAGTAATAATAGATACTTCTCTTTCAGAGAGTAAATTCATTAAACTAGATTTTCCAGAATTAGGTGGACCTATTAAAATAATTTTTATTCCTTCTCTAAGATTTATTCCATTATTAACATATTTTATTATATTTGATAAATTATTTAATAATTTTTCTAATTGAATTAAAATATCTTTTTTAAAAAATTTTATTTTATTTTCTTCAAATTCAACAAAAGATTCAATATTAGTTCTAAGATTAATAATGGTTATTTGAAGTTTATTTAATAATAATGAAAATTTTCCATTAAGTAAATTCATCGCAGAAAAAACAGCTGCTTTAGAATTAGCTGAAATTAAATCACTAATTGCTTCTGCTTGAGTTAAATCTATTTTTTTATTTAAAAAAGCTCTTTCTGTAAATTCTCCAGGTTTTGCAATTCTAATACCAGGAATAGTTATAATATGATTAATTAATAAGTCTAATACTATAGGACCACCATGACATTGTAATTCAAAAACATCTTCTCCTGTAAAAGAATTAGGTTTTGGAAACCATAGTGCTATTCCTTTATCTATTATATTTTTTTTATAAAAAAAAGGTAAATAATATGCATATCTAGGTTTCATATAAGATTTATGTAATATATTTTTTATTACATCTCTAGAATATTTTCCTGATATTCTTATAATTCCTATACTACCAATTCCTAAAGGAGTTGCTCTTGCAACTATTGTTGTTATATTTTGCATAATATACCAAATTAATATTTTTTATTTATATTTAGAATAAATAATTTTTTGTTGTATTATTGTTAATATATTACTTATTATATAATATAAAACTAAACCTGCAGGAAACCATAAAAAAAACAAACTAAAAAAAATTGGCATTACATTCATAATATTTTTTTGTACAGGATCATCATATGTATTTTTTGAAGTTTTTTGAATAAAATACATAGTAAGACTCATTATTATTGGTAATACATAATAAGGATCTTGGGATGATAAATCTTTAATCCAAAAAATAAATGGAGCATGACGTAATTCTACAGAATTAATTAACATATAATATAATGATAAAAATATTGGCATTTGTATAATAAAAGGCAAACATCCTCCTAAAGGATTTAATTTTTCTTTTTTATATAACTTTATTATTTCTTGATTTAAACGATTTTTATCATATGAATATTGTTTTTTTATTTTTTGTATTTTTGGTTGTAAAATACGCATTTTTGCAATAGTAATATATTGTGTTCTAGATAAAGGATACATCATAATTCTTACTATTAAAGTAATAATAATTATAGCGATTCCCCAATTACCTATCAAATTATATAATAAATTAAGTAATTTAAATAATGGTTTTGATAAAAACCATAATATTCCATAATCAACAGTAAAATCTAAAAAAGGAGCAATTTTTGCCATTTGTTCTTGAATTTTAGGACCTATCCAAAGAGTTGATGATAAAATTTTTTTATGTTTAGGTAAAATAATATTTGTAGATGATTTAAAATTAATACCTACTGTATTATTATCAATTTTTTTTGTATATATTATATTTTTTTTATTTTTAGGTAAAATCCAAGCAGAAACAAAATATTGTTGTAAAATAGCAATCCATCCTTGACTAGAAATCATATTAATATTTTTATTTACTAATATATCATTAAATGTATGTTTTTTATATTTATAATTTTCAGTTGAATAAGCTATTCCACGAAATGCTTTAATAGATAAACTATTATTTTTTGTGTCTAAATATTTTTGAGGGATGCTAATAGATTGTTTAATTTCACCAAATATACCTACTTCTATAGCTTTATTACTTTTATTAAAAAATTGATGTTCTATATTAATAGAAAAATTATTTCTTTTAAAAATAAAAATTTTAACATATAAAATGTTATTTTTTAAAAAAAATAATGGAACTTTTAATATATTTTTATTTTTTTTAAGTTGAAAAAAATTTTTATCTGTAAAAAAAATAGGATGAGTAAAATATTTTTCAAATGTTTTTTTATTTATTTGAAAAATACCACTATTTACTTGATAAGTATAATCTACATTATTATTTAATAAAGTAAATAATTTTTTAGAATTTAGTTTTTCTGAATAATTAATTAATTGAGCTTTACTAATATTACCTCCGTTAGGGTTAATAAATAATAAAAACTTATCTGTTTTTACCATAATGTTTTTATTATTAGATAAATTAATCTGTTTAAAATTATTTTTATCTTCTATATTATTACTAATATTTATATAGTTATTTAATTTTTGCCAATTATTCAAAAGAAAAAAACTAATTAAAATAAAAGTAATTATAATTATATTACGTTGTGAATCCATTATTTAATTTTCTCTATTATTTTTTAAATATAGTAATCATTTAATTAAATTTAAACATAAATTTATTATTTAATAATTAAATGATATTAATTAAAAAAATATATATATTTATATATTAATATAAACTCCATAATTTTTTTAAATATTTTTTAATATTAATATAATCAATGTTAATTATATTCTTATTTGTTAATATAACAATAAAATCTCTAATAGGAAATTTATATTGATTTAAACGAAAATATTCACGAATAATTCTTTTAATTTTATTTCTAATATATGCTTTATTTATATTTTTTTTAGGTATAATGATACCTAATCTTGAATATTGTAATATATTTTTTCTACTTAAAATAGTATAATATTTATTACTTTTTCTGTATGGATTTTTAAAAATAAAATCAAAATGATATTGCAATAAACGTTTTTTTTTACAAAAATTTAAATAACTCATTCTAAATTTTAAAATTTATTTTTTATTAGATACAGTTAAATGAATACGACCTTTATTACGACGTCTATTTATAATATGACGTCCATTTTTTGTTGACATTCTAACTCTAAATCCATGAGTTTTTTTTCTTTTTAATATGGATGGTTGAAAAGTACGTTTCATTGTAAAATTACCTAATTAAAATTATATTAAATTTTATTATTACATAAATAAAAATTTATTTATATAATTTAAATATAATTAATTATTTTAGTTTAAAATTAATAATTTGATTAATATAATCAAAATAATGTATAATAATTATATATTATTTAGGAAAAATTATTATAAATTTTTATAATTATAAAATAATATTTAACATAATTTTAAATAAAATTATTTATATAAACATGAAATATCTTATTATTAACAGAGAAAAATTAATTTTACCATTAAAAAATATAATAAGTATTATTACTAGTAGACCAATAATACCTATTATTAATAATATTTTAATAGAAGTTAATAATAATGATATTATATTTAAAAGTACTAATTTAGAAATAGAAATAACTACTTTTTTAAAAAATATAGAAAATAAATATAATTTCTCTATTACTATAGCAGGTAAAAAATTTTATAATATATGTAAAAGTTTTCCTATAAATTCTAATATAAATATATTAATTAATGATAATAATCAAGTAATAATTTCATCTAAAAAATGTAAATTTATTATGTCTACTTTACCTTCTATAAATTTTCCAACTATTGAATATTGGGAAGGTCAATTAGAATTTTTTTTAACAAATAAAATATTAAAAATGTTAATAGATGCAACATATTTTTCAATAGCTAATCAGGATGTTAGGCCATATTTAAATGGAATATTATTAAAAATTGAAAATAACATATTAAGTATGGTTTCTACTGATGGACATAGATTATCAGTTTGTAATATTTTAATAAATGAAATATTAATAAATTATTCAGTTATAATTCCTAAAAAAAGTATATTAGAATTATTACGTTTATTAAAAAATACTAATGATATAGTAAAAATTAAAATAAATAATAACAATATTAGTTTTAATTTAAAATATTTAAAATTTACATCCAAATTAATTGAAAATTCTTTTCCAGAATATATAAAAATTATACCAAAAATTTATTATAAAATAATTAAAATAGATAGAATCCTTTTAAAAAATGCTTTACTTAGTATTGCTATTTTAGTTAATGAAAGAACAAAAGGTGTTACATTATTATTTAATAAAAAATATTTAAAAATATTAGGAAGAAATATTGATAATGAACAAGCAGAAGATATTTTAAATATAGAAGAAGAATATAATAATACAAAAGATAATATAGAAATATCTTTAAATATTGAATATTTAATAGATGTATTAAATACATTAAAAAATAAATATATAAAAATTTCATTAATTGATTCATTTTCTAGTATAAAAATAGAAGATATTATTGAAAATAATAAAATTTATTTAATTATGCCAATGAGAATTTAATAATTTATATAATAATTAAAATTATAAAATTATTTTAAACATAAACGAGAGTTAGAATTGATAAATAATAATTATTATGATTCATCTAGTATAAAAATATTAAAAGGACTTGATGCAGTTAAAAAAAGACCAGGAATGTATATTGGAGATGTAGATGATGGTACAGGATTACATCATATGGTATTTGAAGTTGTAGATAATGCTATTGATGAATCTTTATCTGGTTATTGTAAACATATTAATATTATAATACATAACGATAATTCTATTTCTATTAAAGATGATGGTAGAGGTATTCCTACTGGTATTCATAAAGAAACAAATACATCAGCAGCAGAAGTAATTATGACTGTATTACATTCTGGAGGAAAATTTGATAATTTATCATATAAAATATCTGGTGGTTTACATGGAGTTGGTATTTCTGTAGTAAATGCATTATCTGAAAAATTAGAATTAATTATTAAAAGAAATGGAAAATTATATAAACAATTATATTATAATGGTATTCCTCAATCTAAAATAAATATTATAGGAATAAGTGAAAATACTGGAACTCATATACGTTTTTGGCCCAGTAATAAAATTTTTACTAAAATTAAAAATTTTGATTATATTATCTTGTCTAACAGATTAAGAGAATTATCATTTTTAAATCCAGGAATTTCTATCTCTATTCATGATGAAAATAATAATAAACAAGATAATTTTTGTTATAAAGGAGGAATTAAAGCTTTTATAAAATATTTAAATATTAAAAAATCTATTCATAAAAAAGTTTTTTACTGTAATGAAAAAAAAGATAATATTAATATTGAAGTTGCTATGCAATGGAATAATTCTTTTAAAGAAAGGATATATTGTTTTACAAATAATATTCCTCAATGTGATGGTGGTTCTCATTTATCAGGTTTAAAAACATCTGTAACAAGAACTTTAAAATTATATATAGATAAAGAAGGTTATATAAAAAAAAATAAAATAAATACAATAGGTGAAGATACAAGAGAAGGATTAATAGCTATTATATCTATTAAAATTTCAGAACCAAAATTTTCTTCTCAAACAAAAGATAAACTTGTTTCTTCTGAAGTAAAGTCTGCTGTAGAATCTTGTATAAATGAACAATTAATGTTTTTTTTATTAGAAAATCCTATAGATGCAAAAAATATAGTGGAAAAAATAATTTATGCAGCAAAAGTAAGAGATGCTGCTAGAAAAACAAGAGAAATAACTCGTAATCAAAATTTTACAGAAATATCTAGACTTCCAGGAAAATTATCAGATTGTCAAGAAAATAATCCAAAGTTATCTGAAATTTATTTAGTTGAAGGAGATTCTGCTGGAGGTTCTGCTAAACAAGGAAGAAATAGAAAAAATCAAGCTATTTTACCTTTAAAAGGTAAAATTTTAAATGTAGAAAAAGCTAGATTTAGTAAAATTATATCTTCTCAAGAAATTATTACTTTAATTACAGCATTAGGATGTAATATTAATTCTGAAAATTATAATTTAGAAAAATTACGTTATCATAATATAATTATTATGACAGATGCTGATGTAGATGGAGCTCATATTAGAACTTTACTATTAACTTTTTTTTATCGTCAAATGCCAGAAATTATTGAAAAAGGTTATATTTATATAGCACAACCACCTTTATATAAAATTAAAAAAGGTAATAAAGAATCTTATATTAAAAATAATGAAGAAATGGAACATTTCCAATTAAATATAGCTTTAAATAAAGCAGTATTTTATTTTAAAAAAATAAAAGAAGAATTATCTGGAAATAAATTATTAAATTTAGTTCAAGAATATAATAATTTTAAAAAATCAACAAAATACTTCAAATCTCGTTTTACATTTAAAATATTACATTCTTTATTATATAATTTTAAATTAAAAACATTAGATTCTTATGAAAATGTTAATTTATGGTTAAATAATTTTATTCTATATTTAAATAATAAATTTAATAACGTTAAATATTCTGGTTATATTATAAAAAATTTAGCATTAAATATTTTTGAACCAGTAATTTATGAAAATAAATATGGTAATAAAAGTGAATATTTTTTAAATAAAGATTTTATTGATAGTTATCAATATCATAATATCTGTGTTTTAGGAAAAAAATTACATTTACTTAAAAAAAATCAAATTTATCTTGTGAAAAAAAATGAAAAATATAAATATATAACTTCTTTTGAAGATGGATTAAAATGGTTATTTGAAGAATCTAAAAAAAGTTTTACTATTCAAAGATATAAAGGATTAGGAGAAATGAATCCTAGTCAATTATGGGAAACAACAATGAATCCTTTAACTAGAAATATGTTAAAAGTTACTATAAAAGATGCAATTAGTGCAGATAAATTATTTTCTACATTAATGGGAGATGAAGTAGAACCAAGAAGATTATTTATTAAAAATAATGCTTTAAAAGCAATAAATATTGATATTTAAAATAATAAAGACATATATAAATATTAATAAATATACAGTAAAAAATTATTTTTATTTTTTTATAAAATAGCAGAAACAGTTAATATGCAACTGCTATTATTTTTTAATAAAAATATTTATTTAGTCAAATTATTTATTAATATTTTTTTGTAAAATAAAAAATATTTTTTCTTAATAATATAAATCAATAATAATTTATTGGTTTTATTTTTAGAGAATGAAATTCTTGTTTTTCAAATTGTTCATTATTATTTAAAATTTTTTTATTTATTAATCCTTTTTCAATTTCTCTTAATGCTAAAACTGTTGTTTTATCATTTTCTTTAGATAATAAAGGACTTTTACCCCTTATTTGTATTTGTCTTGCTCTTTTTGCAGCTATAAGAATTAAATCAAAACGATTACCAATTTTTTTTATTGCATTTTCTACAGTTAATCTAGCCATTTTAAACCTATGTATAAAAATATAATATAAAAATAAATTAAAATTTATTCATTTAATAATTTATTAATAAGCTTATAATATATATTGAATTGTATTTTTGTTTTTAAATGTTCTGCATAAATAATATTTTTTAAATCAAATATTGCATCATGAATATTATTATTAATGATTAGATAATCATATTCATGATAATGATATATTTCTTTTTTTGATTGTAACATACGTTGGTTAATTATATCTATATGATCTTTTCCTCTAACATATAATCTTCTATATAATTCACTTATTGATGGAGGAAGTATAAATATACTACAAACTTGAAAATATTTTTTTCTAACTTGTATAGCTCCTTGCCAATCTATATTTAAAAAAATATCTATATTATTTTTTAATAAATTATTAATAGTTTTTTGAGAAGTACCATAATAATTTCCAAAAACTTTTGCATATTCTAAAAATTCATTATTTATTATCATTTTTTTAAATTTTTTTTTTGAGATAAAATGATAATCTTTACCATTTATTTCACCTATACGTTTTATTCTAGTTGTATAAGAAATTGATAATTTTATATTAAAATTTAATATATTATTTTTTAATAATAATTGTAAAAGCAATGATTTACCAGTACCACTAGGTGCTGAAATAATAAATAGATTTCCTGTAGTCATAATGTATTTAAATAAATATTAATATGTAAAAATTATAATTTATCCATAGAATATTATTTATAAATAATATTAATTATGCAATATCTAAAATCCTGAAATTGTCATTTCTTCTATAAGAATAGATCCACATTGTATAGAATTTCTTTTTTCAATATCATTACTAATATCTAAAATAGATAACCATATTTTTTTTAAGTTTGAAGATATTGTAATTTCACTTACTGGAAATTTTATTTTTCCATTTTCAACCCAAAAACCACATACTCCACGAGAATAATCTCCTGTAATATTATTAACTCCATTTGACATTAATTCAGTTACAATTAAACCATTATTCATTTTTTTTATTAAAGTATTATAATTTATATTATTTTTACTATTAATATACCAATTATATATTCCTCCAGCATGTCCATTAGTTTCTAAATTTAATTTATTTGCTGTATAATTATTCAATAACCATTTTTTTAATATTCCATTTTCTACTATCATTGTTTTTTTTGTATATACTCCTTCATTATCAAATGGTTTAGATCCTAATCCTTTTAAAACATGAGGATTTTCTATAATATTTAACCATTCTGGAAAAATTTTTTTATTTAATGAATTAAATAAAAAAGTTAGTTTTTGATAAACATAATATCCATTAATTAATTGAGCTAAATGTTTAAATAAAGAACATGATATTTCACTTGAAAAAATTATTGGAGATTTTTGAGTTTTAATTTTACAAGATCCTAATTTATTTAATGATTTTTTTGCACTATCTTTACCTAATATTTCAGGAGAATATAAATCTATAGTAGATCTTGAAATAGAATATGAATAATTACATTCCATTTTATTATTTTCTTTAGCTATAACAGATAGATATAATGAATAATAAGTAGAAATATAACTCTGCAATATTCCTAAACTATTTGCAAATATATGAATTATTGCGAAACTATTAAAATCTCCTCCATTACTATTAATAATACGTTTATCCATATTTAATGCAATTTCTTCACTTTCTTTAAGTACAAGAATATATTTCATATTATCTATTTTAGAAATATGAAAAAGATTTAAATCAATATTATCTAATGCTAATAATTTATACTTAGGCAATCCTAAACAGATATCGTATGATGTATAATTACTTAAATTTACTGCATGGTATATAGTATTTTTTATATTATTTATAGATAAATTATTAGTTTCAGCATAACCTTTTTGGTAATTTTTATATACATTAATAGAAAATGATTCATTATTATAAAATTCTGATGTTTCTATAATTCCATAACGAATATGAGTATTAAATCCAATAGTTTTTTTAATTGTTATTTCAAAATTTTGAATTTCTTTTTTAGCTAATATTGTAGAATCTAATGTTTTAGATTCTAATATATTACGTTGTTCTATAATTTTTGAGAATATTTCCATTTTTATTTTTTAATTATGTTTTTATATTATTTAATTATATATTACTCTTTGACATATTTAACAAATATTTGTTATTATTTAATAATTCATTATCATTAAAATTAAAGAATATATTATGACTTTAAATAAAGTATCTTCTGGAAATAAAATACCGGATGATATTAATGTTATTATTGAGATATCTTCTAATTCAAAACCAATAAAATATGAAGTAGATAAAAAATCAGGAATATTATTTGTCGATCGTTTTATTTCTACAACAATGTTTTATCCTTGTAATTATGGTTATATAAATAATACATTATCTTTAGATGGTGATCCTTTGGATGTATTAGTACCTACACAATATCCTATATTACCAGGATCTGTTATTAGATGTCGTCCTATTGGTATATTAAATATGATAGATGAATCTGGGGAAGATATTAAAATAATATCTGTTCCACATAAAAAAATTTCTCAAGAATATAATAATATTAATGATATAGATGATTTATCTATTTTTTTAAAAAAACAAATAACTCATTTTTTTCAACATTATAAAGATTTAGAAAATGGTAAATGGGTTAAAATTAATAAATGGGATAATATAGATATTGCTAAAAAAGAAATTTTATCTTCTATTAATAGATTTAAAAAAAAATATTGTTGATTTTTTTAAACTATTTATTTTTTTAAAAATATTTATCTATAATATTTTATATATTACAAAAATTTTATAAATAATTAAATAATTTTTTAAAAATAAAAATATATTCTTAATATAAATATTATTTAATTGTTATTAATTTTATTTTTTATAAAAAATAAATATTTTATTTATAAAAAATATTAAATATAAAAAATATTTAATTTAATAATATATATCAAAAAATTTTTTTATAAAAATTAATACATTTTAAATTTAATTTAAAATATTTTTTAATCTGTAATTTTATTAACTATAAATATTATTTATTTATATAGATCGATCATTTTAATTTTAAAATTCTTGGAATAAGAATGAATGTAAATTATATTTTTATTACTGGAGGAGTTACTTCTTCTTTAGGAAAAGGAATTATTATAGCTTCATTAGCTTCAATTCTTGAAAATAGAGGTTTAAAAGTAACTCTAATTAAATTAGATCCATATATTAATATGGATGCTAGTACTATAAATCCTACTCAAAATGGAGAAATATTTGTTACTAGTGATGGCGCTGAAACTAATTTAGATCTTGGATATTATGAAAGATTTATAACAACAAAAATGTCTCGTAATAATAATTTTACTGCTGGTTATATATATTCTGAAGTCTTAAAAAAAGAAAGACAAGGAGCTTATCTTGGAGTAACAATTAAAGTTATTCCTCATATTACTAATGCTATAAAGAAACATATAACTAAATTAGGAAAAAAAAAATATGATATAATATTAGTAGAAGTTGGAGGTATAGTTGAAGATATAGAATCTTTACCTTTTCTTGAAGCGATTCGTCAAATGGCAGTTGATATAGGTAAAGATAAAATAATTTATATTCATTTAATTTTATTACCATATATAAAAAATGTTAAAGAAATTAAAATTAAACCCACACAGTATTCTATTAAAAAATTATTATCAATAGGAATTCAACCAGATGTATTAATTTGTAGATCTAATTATTCATTATCTAATCTTGAAAAAATTAAAATTGCATCATTTTATAATTTATCAAAACAAGTAATTATTTCTTTAAAAGATGTTAGTTCTATTTATAAAATACCTATTTTATTAAAAAAACAAGGTTTAGATAATTATGTGTGTAATAAATTTAAATTTAATTTACGAGATACTAAACTTACTAAATGGAAAAAAATACTTAATACAGAATTAAATTCTAAAGGATATGTTAATATAAGTATAGTAGGAAAATATACTAAATTACCAGATGCATATAAATCGGTAATAGAAGCATTAAAACATGGAGGATTAAAAAATCAAGTACATGTAAATATTCATTTAATTAATTCTGAATTAATAGAAATAGAAGGAATAAATATTTTAAATAAGTTTGATGGTATTTTAATTCCTGGGGGTTTTGGTTCTAGAGGTATTCAAGGAAAATTAAAAACTGTACAATATGCAAGAAAAAAAAATATTCCTTATTTTGGAATATGTTTAGGTATGCATATAGCTTTAATTGAATTTGCACGTAATGTTGTTGGTATGATTGATACTGATTCAACTGAATTTAATTCAAATTGTAAAAATCCTATTATAAAATTGATTAGTAAAAATAATTATTTTAATATAAAAAAATTACAAAAAAAAATGAGATTAGGAAATAAACAATGTAAATTAAACAAATTAAGTTTATCATATCAACTGTATAATTCTAGCTATATTATTGAAAGACATCGTCATCAATATAAAGTAAATAATTTATTAATTAATAAGCTTATCCAATATGGTTTATTAATAGCAGGAAGATCAATAGATAAATCATTTATTGAAATTATTGAAATTCCTAATCATCCATGGTTTATCGGTTGTCAATTTCATCCAGAATTTATTTCTAATCCTCATAATGGACATCCATTATTTATAGGATTTATTAAAGCTGCGATGAAAAAAATTAACCTAAATTAAATTTTTAAATAGGATAAAAATGTCTAAAATAAAAAGAATTATTGGTAGAGAAATAATAGACTCTAGAGGAAATCCAACTGTTGAAGCAGAAGTACAATTAAAAAATGGATCTATTGGTATAGCTTCTGTACCATCTGGAGCTTCAATTGGTTCAAAAGAAGCAATAGAATTACGTGATAATGATAAACATCGTTTTTTAGGTAAAGGAGTTTTAAAAGCTGTTAATTCAGTTAATAAACATATAAATAAAATTTTAATAAATCAAGATTCTTTAGATCAAATTAATATTGATAATCTTATGATTAATTTAGATGGTACAGAAAAAAAATCTGTTTTAGGAGCAAATGCTATTTTAGCTGTATCATTAGCAAATGCTAGAGCAGCTTCTGTTTTTAAAAAAATCCCATTATATCAATATATATCTGATATCAATGGCACATTAAATAATTTTACAATGCCATTACCAATGATTAATATTATTAATGGGGGAAAGCATGCAGATAATAATCTTGATATTCAAGAATTTATGATACAACCTATTTGTGCAAAAAATATAAAAGAAGCAATTAAAATTGGATCAGAAATTTTTCATCATTTATATAAAGTATTAAAATCTTATAAATTAATTACTTCTGTAGGAGACGAAGGTGGTTTTGCACCAAACTTAAATAAAAATAGTGATGCATTTGATATTATTTCTGAAGCTATAAAAAATTCTGGATATATTTTAGGAAAAGATATTATTTTTGCCATAGATTGTGCTGCTTCTGAATTATTTTATAATAAAAAATATCATTTAAAAGGTGAAGGATTAAATTTAAATTTTAAAGAATTAACTCATTTTTTTTCTAATTTAATAAAAAAATATCCTATTTTTTCTATAGAAGATGGATTAGATGAATCTGATTGGGAAGGATTTGCTTACCAAACAAAAAAATTAGGAAATAAAATTCAATTAGTTGGTGATGATTTATTTGTAACTAATACAAAACTTTTAAAAAAAGGTATAAAACTTGGTATAGCTAATGCAATTTTAATAAAACCTAACCAAATAGGTTCTTTATCAGAAACATTATCTACTATTAAAATAGCAAAAGAAAAAGGATATAAAACAATAATATCCCATCGTTCTGGAGAAACAGAAGATACTTTTATTGCAGATTTATCTGTAGGTGTTAGTGCAGGACAAATAAAAACAGGCTCAATGAGTCGTTCAGAAAGAACAGCTAAATATAATCAATTAATAAGAATAGAAGAAAAACTAAACGGTTTAGCTCCTTTAGAACCTTTTAAACATACATAATTTTATTAAATAAAAATTTATAAATTTTTATTTTTATTATCAATATATGAAATATAATAATAAATTATTATTGTTGCTATGAAAAAATATAAAGAAAAAAAAATAATAAAATGGTTGAAAAAACAAAGTATATTTACAAATAAATTATTAAAATTTTCTTTTTTATTAAATATTTTAAATACAAGTATAATAATTTTCCAAAATTGGATTTTAGCAATCCAAGTACAATATTTATTTTTTCAAGGAAAAGAAAAAAAAATATTTTATTATTATATAATATTATTTTTATGTTTTATAATTAGATCATTATTAAATCTTATAATTAATAATATTAATTATAATTATGGTCAGTTAGTTAAAAATACTATTAGAAAAAAAATTCTAGATAAATTTGAAGAAATTTATATAGCTAATATAAAAAATAAAACATTAGGTAGCATATTATCACTTATAATAGATCAAACTGAAAATTTACAAGATTTTTATAGTAAATATATTCCTCAATTATTAGTATCTATTATATCTCCAATAATAATATTGATATCAATATCATTTATTAGTTGGCTTGCAAGTTTATTATTAATGATAATTAGTATATTTACTATACTTTTCATTATTTTAATTGGTAGTCAAACAATTAAAAAAAGTAAAAAAAATTTTAAAATATTATCTATCTTAAATGGTTTATTTTTAGATAGATTACTAGGTATAGAAACAATACGTTTATTTAATTTAAGTAAAATAGAAATTAATAAAATTACTATTTATATTGAAAAATTTAGAAAAAAAAATATGGAAATATTAAAAATTGCTTTTTTAACATCTGCTATTTTAGAATTTTTTTCTTCTATTTCATTAGCTTCTGTTTCTATTTATTTTAGTTTTTCATATTTAAATATAATTAATTTAGGTTTTTATGGAAATAAAATAACAATATTTAATGGTTTTTTTATATTAATTTTAATTTCTGAATATTTTCAATATTTTATTAATTTAGGATTACTGTATCATATTAAATCTAAATCTATAGGTGCAGCAGATTTAATTTTACAATTTTTTAAAACTTATCCTAGAAAAAAATATTTAAAAATAAATAATTCATCTTTTAACACAAAAAATATTATTATAATAGCTAAAAAATTAATAGTAAAAAGTTTAGAGGGTAATATATTAATAGGACCACTTTCATTTAAAATTTTTAATGGAGAACGTATAGCAATAATAGGTCCTAGTGGTTGTGGAAAAAGTACATTATTTAATGTTTTTTTAGGTTTTTTACCATATAATGGATCATTAAAAATTAATGATATTGAACTAAAAAATATAAATTTAAATAATTGGTATAAAAAAATATCTTGGGTAGGACAAAATCCTGGTCTTCCTTCAAAAACAATACGAGAAAATTTATTTTTTAATAAAAATATTGATATAAAAAAAATACAAAATATTATTAAAATTACAGGTATACAAAAATTTTTAAAAGATTTTCCTGATGGTTTGGATACAATTATTGGTGAACAAAATATTAGATTATCAGTAGGTCAAATACAAAGAATAATTATAGCAAGAGCATTAATTAAAAATCATAATTTATTATTATTAGATGAACCTACTGCTCATATTGATATGAATAGTGAAAAAGATATTATAAATTCTTTATATAGTTTTCAATATACGAAAACAATTTTAATGATAACACATAAATTATATCAAATCAAATTCTGTAATCAAGTATGGAAAATGAATCATGGAAAAATTATACAAAAATTAAATATAAAAAAATTATAAAATAAAAAATTTTAAATATGTGAAATAGGAATTATAACTAAGTGTTATATTTATTATATTTTTTAAAAAATCATAAAAAATATGTAAAAATTCTTTTTTTTGGTATATTATTAACAATAATTACTAATTTAATGAGTATTTTTTTATCAGTTATATCAGGTTGGTTATTAACTTCTACTTTTTTATTTACCATTATAAATAATGGTCTTAATTATAATTATATAGTTCCTTCAGCTATTATTAGATTAATTTCAATAATAAAAACCGTTACAAAATATTTTGAAAAAATTATAAAACATGATAATACTTTATATTTATTAAAAAATTTAAGAATTATTATTTTTCGTAAAATTTTTCCTTTATATCCTTCTAATTTAGAATGTTTAAACAATATTAATATATTAAATACATTAATTTCAGATATTGAAATTTTAGATTTTTTATATATACAAATTATATCTCCTATTATTAGTTTATTTATAACAACTATAATCATATTAATTAGTTTAAGTTTTTTTAGTTTTTTATTATCTATTATACTTTCTTTAATTTTATTTTTTTCATTATTATTACATACAATATATTTTTATAATTTAGGTAAACTAATAGGAAAAAATAATATTTATTTTAGAAATGAATATTATTTTTATATGAGTAACTATTTATATTATCAAACAGAATATAGAATATTTGAAGGTATCAATATAATTAGGAAAAAAATTAATTTTTTAGAAATACAATGGCAAAAAATACAATATAAAAAAAACAATTATAATTCACAATCACAATCAATAATAATTATTATTAATGGAATTAATATATTAATATTATTAATATATAGTAAATTATATTTATTTAATAATTTTAATTCTAAATTTTATATTATATCTTTTTTACTTTGTTTAATTACATTATCTAATATGTTATTACCTATAGGTAATATTTTTCATAATATTAGTGAAATATTATTTTCAGCTAAAAAAGTTTTTATGATTATAAATCAAAAACCAATAATAAATTTTTTAAAAATAAATAAAAATTTAAAAAAAAATAATAATATTATTATTAATATAAATAATATTTCTTTTCATTATCCTCAACAACCTTTATTAATTTTAAAAAATTTATCTTTATTTATAAATAATAATGATAAAATAGCTATTACTGGACATAATGGTTGTGGTAAATCAACATTATTAATGTTATTAACTAGAGCTTGGGATCCCGTTAAAGGAATAATTTTTTTAAATAATATTGATTTAAAATTATGGGATTTATCTCTTTTAAGACAAAATATAAGTGTAATAAATCAACGTATATATTTATTTAGTGATACATTAAAAAATAATTTATTATTAAATAAACAAAATAATTGTAATATTAATTATCAATATTTAATAAAAATTATAAATCTTGTAGGATTAAATAAATTAATTGATAACAACAAACAAGGTTTAGATTTATGGATGGGAGAAGGAGGAAGAAGTTTATCAGGTGGAGAATTAAAAAGATTAGCTATTGCAAGAGCAATATTACATGATGGAAATTTAATATTATTAGATGAACCAACAGAAGGTTTAGATAATACTACATCTTGTAAAATTTTAAAATTAATATTTTCTATATTTAAAGAAAAAACAATAGTAATTATTACTCATAATATTAATATTATTAAAAATATGGATTGTATATATTTTATGGATAATGGTCGTTTTATTGAAAAAGGACATCATAATTACTTAATTAATAAAAAGGGTAAATATTGGAATTATATAAAGAATAATATAATAAATAATAAAAAAACATTTAAATATTAAATAATAAAGGAAATAAATTAATGTCAAAATCAGATAATATAGAAATGCAAGGAATAGTTTTAAATACATTACCTAATACTGTATTTCATGTAAAATTAGAAAATGGACATATAGTTACTGCTCATATTTCAGGAAAAATGAGAAAAAATTATATAAAAATACTTACAGGAGATAAAGTTACTGTAGAATTAACACCTTACGATTTAAGTAGAGGAAGAATAATTTTTCGTAGTCGTTAATTTTTATTAAAATATTAAAGTATTTTAATAAATTTAAAAATTTTTCCTTAAATAATTTTGGGCGTCTAAAGCAGCCATACAACCAGTAGCAGCTGACGTAATAGCTTGTCTATAAACATTATCCATTACATCACCAGCAGCAAAAATACCTGAAATACTAGTTTGTGTAAAATTAAATTTATTTTTTGATATACGATTAGTAATAATATATCCATTATTATCTAATTTTAATGAATTTTTAAATACATTAGTATTTGGTATAGTTCCTATAGAAATAAAAATACCATATAAATTTATTATTTTATAATTTTCTGTATTTACAGAAGAACAAATTTTTATTCCTGTTACTCCAAATTTATCACCTAATATTTCTTTTACTATATAAGGATAATGTAATTTAATATTATTATTTTTTACTTTGTCTAATAATTTACTAATTAATATTTTTTCAGCACTAAAATAAGGTTTTCGATGTATTAAATGAACTTCTGAAGCAATATTAGATAAATATAAAGCTTCTTCTATGGCTGTATTACCACCACCTATTACAGCAATTTTTTTATTATAATAAAAAGATCCATCACAAATAGCACAAGAAGAAATACCTTTTCCTATAAATTTTTTTTCTGAATCTAAACCTAAAAATTTTGGTATTGCTCCTGTAGCAATAATTAAACTATCACATGTATATTTAAAAAAATTTCCTGTTAAAAAAAAAGGCTTTTGTTTTAAATCTACTTTTAATATATAATCATTAATCATATTAGTTTTAAAATATAATGCATGATTAGATAAATTATCCATTAATTTATTACCAGAAATATTAGGAAAATTTCCGGGCCAATTTTCTACATTAGTAGTTTTAGTTAATTGTCCACCTATATCTATTCCTGTTATTAAAGTTGGATTTAAATTTGCTCTTGCAGAATATATAGCTGCAGTATATCCTGCTGGTCCAGAACCTAAAATTAAAAGTTTTGTATGTTGTATATTATTCATAAATATTTATATTTCTGTTATATTTTATCTAAAGTTATTTATATAAATTTTTTTATTTATTATTAACTAATTATATTAATTACATATTAATTAATATAATATATTAATTAATAATTAATGATATTAAAATAATTCATTATTATTATAAAACATCAAAAGAAAAAAATATATAAGGTATTAAAATATATGTTAGATCCTAATTTATTTCGTTATAATATAGATTATTTATCTCAAATTCTTAAAAAAAGGAATTTTATTTTAGATAAAAAATTAATAAGTGAATTAGAAAAAAAAAGAAAAAATTTACAAATTAAAATAGAAAAATTACAAATAGAAAAAAAAAATAAATCTAAAAAATTAATAAAAAAAATTTTTATTAATCTTGATCATTTAAAACATCAAATTAATAAAATTAATAATGAATTATCTTTTTTAAAATTAGAATTAATTGCTATTAAAAAAAATATAAAAAATATATATGATATTATTCCAAATATTCCATCCGATGATGTTCCTTATGGTAAAAATAGTAAAGATAATAAAGAAATAAAAAAATATGGAAAAATTTTATTTTATGATTTTCCAATTAAAGATCATGTAGAATTAGGGTTATTAAATAACGGAATTGACCTTGAATCAGGAATTATGCTAAGTGGATCAAAATTTATAGTTATGAGAGGATTAATAGCTTACTTACATAGAATTTTAATTCAGTTTATGTTAGATTTACATGTTTTTCATCATAATTATGAAGAAATTTATGTTCCTTATATAGTTAATGATAAAGTTTTATATGGTACTGGACAATTACCAAAATTTAGTGATGATATTTTTCATATAAAATCAATAAAACATTATGATAAAAATAAATATTCTTTAATTCCTACAGCAGAAGTTCCTTTAACTAATATAGTTTATAATAAAATAATAAAAGAAAATGAATTACCAATAAAATTAGTAGCACATAGTCCATGTTTTCGTTCTGAAGTAGGTTCTTATGGTAAATATAATAAAGGATTAATTCGTACACATCAATTTGATAAAGTTGAATTAGTACAATTAGTACGTCCTGAAGATTCTTCAAAAACATTAGAAATTATTACACAACATGCAGAAAAAGTACTTAAACTTTTAGAATTACCTTATAGAAAAATGCTTTTATGTACAGGAGATATGGGTTTTGCTTCTAGTAAAACATATGATTTAGAAGTATGGTTTCCATCAAAACAAAAGTATTATGAAATCTCTTCTTGTTCTAATATGTCTGATTTTCAATCTAGAAGAATAAAAGCAAGATATAAAACAAAAACAAATGAAAATATTTTTATTCATACATTAAATGGATCTGGATTAGCTGTTGGAAGAACTTTAGCTGCTATAATGGAAAATTATCAATTAAAAGATGGTAGTATCAAAATACCTAATATTTTAAAACCATATATGAAAAGATTACCTATAAAAGGTAAATAATAATTAATTTTTAAAAACTATATATTTAAAAATTTTGTTCAAATAAAAGTTTAATAGTATGATATAAATCAATAGTTTTAAATAAACGTGTTGGAACAACAAAAATAGTATCATCTCCAGCAATAGTTCCAAGAATTCCTTCTGCTTTACCTAAAGAATCTAATAAACGTGCTATTAATTGAGCAGCACCTGGACTAGTATGAATAATAATTAAAATATCATTATAATCAATATCTAAAACTAAATTTTTTAAAGGACTAGTAGTATTTGGTACTCCTAAATCTAAAGGAAAACAATAAACCATTTCCATTTTTGCATTTCTAGTTCTGACAGCACCAAGTTTTGTTAACATTCTAGAAACTTTAGATTGATTAATATTATTAAAACCTTCTTCTTGTAAAGCATGTACAATTTCAATTTGTGTACTAAATTTCTCTTCTTTAATTAAATTTTTAAATATTTCTATTAAAAATGCTTCTTTTTTTTTTATAGAAGTAGTACGCATAAAGTCACCAATATTATAAAAAATAATATCATTTTTATATATGACTAAAACTATTAGCATTGTAAATAAAAAAATTTTTTATTTTCTATAAATAAATTAAATACCGATGTTTTAATTAATTATTTTAATCTAAAATTATTTTAAATGTCAATAAATATTTAATTATTATCAATAAAAAATGAATTTTTTAATTATAAAGATAAATTGATTTTACTAATTAACTATATTATCATATATTTGATATAACATTAAATTATTTTATAAAAAATAAATATTTTTTATAAAATTTATATTTTAGGTAATTTTTTAATATGTATCATTTTAAAAATAAAATAAAAAATAATCATAAGTGGTATCTTATTGATGCTAAAGAAAAAATTTTAGGTAGATTAGCTACAATAATAGCTCATTATTTAATGGGTAAACATAAAACCACTTACAGTCCTCATATAGATGGAGGTGATTATATTACTATAATTAATGCAGAAAAAATTAAAGTTACAGGTAGTAAAAGAAAAAATAAAATATACTATAATCATAGTGGATATTCTGGTGGAATAAAAAAAATATCATTAAATGAATTAATAATTAAGCATCCTACTAGAGTAATAAAATATGCAGTAAAAGGAATGTTACCTAAAAACAAAATAGGTTATTTAATATTAAATAGATTAAAGATATATTCTGGAATTAAACATAAACATACTGCTCAAAAACATTATATTTTAAATATTTAATTGGATAATTATAATGATTGTATATAAAGATTATGCAACAGGAAGAAGAAAAAGTTCTTCTGCTAGAGTTTTTCTTAAAAAAGGTAATGGATTAATTAATATAAATAATAAATCTTTGGATAAATATTTTTCTAGAAATACATCTAAAATGATAGTTTTACAACCTTTAGAATTATTAAAAATTAATAATAAATTAGATCTATATATTACAGTTAAAGGTGGAGGTATTTCAGGTCAAGCAGGGGCTATACGTCATGGAATTACTAGAGCTTTAATAAAATATAATAATACTTATAAAGCAGAATTAAGAAAAGCAGGATTTATTACTCGTGATGATCGTAAAGTAGAACGAAAAAAAGTAGGATTTAAAAAAGCTAGAAAAAGTTCTCAATTTTCTAAACGTTAATAAATTATTATTTATTCTTAATATAAAAATATTTTATTTATTATTGATAATATCAAAATTATAATTTTTCATTATTAATTACTTATTTTTTTAAAAAATTTATTTTTTTATAGTTATTTGAAAAATGTAAAATTCTTTATTATAGAGAATAATTAAATGGATAAATTTATTATTAAAGGACCTGTAAAACTTAAAGGACAAGTAATTATTTCTGGTTCTAAGAATGCAGCATTACCAATATTATTTGCATCACTTTTAATTAAAGAACCAGTAGAAATAAAAAATATTCCTAAATTAAAAGATATTGATATAGCAATCAAAATTTTAATTAAATTAGGAGTTAATATTAAGAAAAAAAAAACATTAATAATAGATGCTAGTAATATACTACGATATGATCCACCTTCTTATTTAATTAAATCAATTAGAGCATCAATTTGGATTTTAAGTCCATTATTAGCTAGACTTGGTCAAGTAGATATAGCATTTCCTGGAGGATGTTCTATTGGTAATAGACCTATTGATTTACACATAAATAGTTTACAAATATTAGGAGCAAAAATTAATGTAAAAAAAAATCATATTAAAGGATGTCTTAAAAAAAAATTTATAGGTAAAATAATACATATGAAAAATGTTAGTGTAGGAGCAACGATTACTATAATATTAGCAGCTACATTAGCATCCAATATTACTATTATAGAAAATTCAGCTAAAGAACCAGAAATAAAAGATTTAGCTAATTTTTTAAATCAAATGGGAGCTAATATACAGGGAGCAGGGACAAATAAAATTATTATTGAAGGAGTAAAAAAATTAAAAGGAGGTATTTATACTATAATATCTGATAGAATAGAAACAGGTACTTTTTTAGTAGCAGCTGCAATATGTAGGAGTAAAATATTATGTAAAAATACTAACCCTAATAATTTAAATATAGTTTTAAATAAATTATACCAAACTGGTGCTGAAATTAAAATAGGAAAAAATTGGTGTAGTATTAATATGCATGGTCAAAGACCAAAGTCAGTAAATATAACAACAGGTCCTTATCCTAATTTTCCCACTGATATGCAATCACAATTTGCATTATTAAATTTAGTATCAAATGGTATTAGTATAATTAAGGAAAATATTTTTGAAAATCGTTTTATGTATGTACCAGAATTAATACGTATGGGTGCAAATATAATATTAAAAAATAATATATTAAAATGTAAGGGAGTTAAATTACTTTCTAGTGCTGAAGTTATAGCAACAGATTTAAGAGCTTCTGTAAGTTTAGTATTAGCTGGATGTATTGCTTCTGGAATTACTGTAATTAATAATATTTCTCATATAGATCGAGGATATGAAAATATTGAAAAAAAGCTTTCTAATTTAGGTGCACAAATTCAAAGAGTAAAATATTAAAATAATATTTTTTATATAACATATTAATAAATAAGGAAATATATACATGTATGCTATTTTTAATAATGGTGGAAAACAATATAAAGTTATAGAAGGACAAATTATAAAATTAGAAAAAATTAAAGGTAATATAGGAGAAGAAATAAAATTTAATAAAATATTACTAATACATAATAAAAATAATTTTAAAATAGGACAACCATTAGTTACAGGAGCGTCAATAAAAGCTAAATTAATTTCTCATAAACGAGATAAAAAAATTAAAATAATTAAATTTCATAGAAGAAAACATTTTTGTAAAATACAAGGACATCGTCAATTTATAACTACTATTAAAATAATTAAAATTCAAATTTAATATATAAGAGGTATAGTTTATGGCACATAAAAAAGCTGGTGGTTCTTCAAGAAATGGTAGAGATTCACATTCTAAAAGATTAGGAGTAAAACATTTTGGAGGAGAAAAAATAAAAGCAGGATCTATTATTGTACGTCAGAGAGGAACAAAATTTCATGCTGGTGAAAATGTAGGATGTGGTAGAGATCATACTTTATTTGCTATAAAAAATGGAATAGTAAAATTTATAATTAAAGGAATAAAACGTAAAAAATATATTCATATAATAACTATATAAAAAATTTATTTCTTTGTATAATATTTATAAAATTTTTTTATAAAATTAAATTTTTAAAAAACATACTTATCCAATTTTGAATATATTAAACTTATAATTATTAAAATTATTTAATTTGGAGGAGTAATAGTGAAATTTTTTGATGAAGCAAAAATATTTGTAACAGCAGGTAAAGGAGGAGACGGATGTATTAGTTTTTTAAGAGAAAAATATATATCTAAAGGTGGACCTAATGGGGGTAATGGTGGTAATGGTGGTAATATTTATTTATTAACTGATCATAATATCAATACACTAAATAAATTTCATGTAAAAAATAATTATTTTGCTGAAAATGGGTTTTCTGGAGAAAAAAATCAATGTACAGGTAAAAAAGGAAAAGATTTAATTTTAACGATTCCAATAGGAACAAGAATTATTGATTTACAAAAAAAAAAAATATTAGCTAATTTAAATGAAAACAATCAAAAAATTTTAATTGTTAGAGGTGGTAAATACGGTTTAGGTAATATAAATTTTAAAACTTCTATTAATAGAACTCCTTATCAAAATACAAAAGGTAGTTTAGGACAAAGAAAAATTTTAAAATTAGAATTAATTTTAATAGCTGATGTAGGAATGTTAGGTCTTCCTAATACAGGTAAATCAACATTTGTTCAAAATGTATCTAAAGCAAAAACTAAAATTGGTAATTATCCATTTACTACAATTAAACCTATATTAGGAGTGGTTAAAAATAATATTGGTAATTCTTTTTTAATAGCAGATATTCCTGGAATTATTAAAAATGCTTCATTAGGAAAAGGTTTAGGTTTAAATTTTTTAAAACATTTAGAAAGATGTCATTTATTATTACATTTAGTTGATATTTCTGATAAAAATGAAATGAATATTATTAATAATATTGATATTATCAATAATGAATTAAAAAAATTTAATCAAAATCTTTTTTTTAAAGAACAATGGTTAGTTTTTAATAAAATTGATTTATTAAAAAATAATAAAAAAATTGATATATATATCAAAAAAATATTAATAAAATTTAAATATATAAAAAAATATTATTTAATATCATCTAAAAATAAAATTGGAATAAAAAATTTATGTTGTAATATTTTTAAATATATAAAAAAAAATTATAATAAATAAATTTAATTTTATTAATTTAATTGTAAATTAAATAAATTTATTTGGATCATAAAAG
>NZ_CP046225.1 GCF_012562605.1 Enterobacteriaceae endosymbiont of Plateumaris sericea
ATGAAAAAATTTTTTTATTTTTTTAAAAAATTTCTAATTTTATATTTAATAAATTTTAAATATAAAAAAATATTTAATTTTAATAGTAAATTAAAATTAATTTTTGTAATATTTTTTCTATTTGTAAATAATCTGAATATTATGGCTAATCAATTACACCATAAAAAAATAAATGTTAATAAAATTAATTATTTCAAAAAGAAAAAATATCATTCTTTAAAATTCTCTGAGAAAAAAAAATTATATTTTATTAATAGTAATGATTTAGAAAATCATTCTATAAATGTTCCTAAAATTAATGCAGAATTAAATAATAGAAGAGAATTATATAAAAAAATGTTTCCTCAAGATAATTCATTACAATCATTTGAAAATAATAATTTTAATCAAAAAAATTTATTCGATTTAATATTAGAAACTAAAAATATAATAGAAATAGGATTAAATAACAAAGAAAAATTATATAAAATTTTACAAAATAATTTTTTTAATACTGTCACTGAAGAATTAAATAATCAAATAAATTCTGGAATAAAAGATATATTTGGTTTATTTAATCTTAAAGGCAAAAGTTTAATAAGTTTAAACTTAGATGAAAATTTAGTTTTAGATAATTCTGAAATTAAAATTTTATTTTCACTTTTTGAAAAAAACGAATATTTATTTTTTTTTCAAGATGGTATTCACAAATCTGATAATAGAAATCAAATAAATTTAGGAATTGGTTTTCGTAAATTTTATAAAGATTATATGTTAGGTATAAATAACTTTTTAGATTATGATATTATTCATGAAAATACAAGAACTAGTGTTGGTATAGAATATTGGCAAGATTTTTTTAAATTAAGTGCAAATGCTTATATTAGATTGAGTGGATGGAATCATTTAGATCAACAAAAAACTTTTTTTAATGATCATATTAATCCACTTGAAAAAAATAAATTTTTTAATTATAATGAATATTATGAAAGACCTGCTAACGGATGGGATGTTAGATTAGAAGGATCTTTCCCTAAAATACCAGAAATTACTTTAAAATTTTCTTATGAAAGATATTATGGTAATATAGGATTTAAAGAAAAAGAATTTAGTTTTGAACATGAAAAATTATTTTTTCCATATATAATGACTGCAGGAATTTCTTATAGACCTATACCTGCATTAGTTTTTTTTTGTGGAAAAACATTAACTTTATCAGGAGATAGTAATACTAATTTTGGTATTAGTTTAGAATTTCAGTTTGGTATGCCTTGGAATAATCAAATTCATCCTAACAAACGATTATTAGTAAATAAATCTTCTATAAGAAAAAATAAATATGATTTTGTAAATAGAAATGATAATATTATTTTAGAATATAGAAAAGAACATATAGTTAAATTAAAAACAATAAAAAAAATAGTTAATTATCCTGGAACTGAGAATTCTTTAAATGTAAAAGTTGATACAATTGATTTTTTTAAAGGTCTAATTTTTAATAATTTAATTGAATTTAATAAAAATAATGGTTATATTAAAAAAGATGTAGGTGAGAATTATATTCTTGTATTACCTAATTATAATTTTCAAAATATTAGTAAAAATCATTATTTAATAAAAGTAACAGCTTTTGATATAAATAATAATAAATCTACATCTTATGTAGATGTTACTGTTTTAAAACCTCCTATTAATAAAAATTTTTCAACATTTACTGCTTTTCCTAAACAAATATTAGTAAATAGAGAATCTACAAAAATTGTATTTGAAGCAAGAGATATGAATAATAATATAATTGCTCATATAAAAAATATAGAATTTTTAGTTAATGAAGGAGTAGTTAATAAACGTAATATTCGTATTTCTAAGATAATTGAAAATCCTAAAGGAACATATACTGCTAAAGTAATTTCTTTAACTACTGCTAAACTTATTTTAAGAGTAAAAATAGATAAAAAAATTGATAAAAATTTATCTGATGTAGTTACTGTAATAAATCCTTCAGCAGATAATATACAAATTGTTGCTAATACTTATAAATGTAAGATTAGTGATGTAGTTCGTATGACCATAATTGTTTTTGATAAAAAAGGTAGTAGATTAGGTAATGCTCCAGTTAGAATAGAAACAAGATCTATTAGAGATCGTCAAGGTAAAATACGTAAAGATTCTGGATTATTACATATTCATAATTTAAGAACAGGACAAATATCTATTGGTAGAAAATTCTTATTTTATACAAATAGTTTTGGAGAAATACCTTTAAGAATGTCTGATCCTAAAGGTATTGGTGTTAAAACTGAATTAGATTTTATTGCTGAAGATTATATAAGAAAAAGAATGTCTTTTATATTTACAGTAGTTACAAGTCCTGATGTTCCTGAAGCAAATATGTATGGACATATGCAAGATATTATAGAAGTTAATAAAGTAAAATTTCTTAGACCCCCATTAATGCAAGAATATAGAGGTGATGTTGTACGTCATCATCTAAATGAAGATTGGGCAGCATTAACTTGGGATAATGGAGTTTCATATTGTAGAACTATTCAACATGGTGATATTCCAGAAAAATATAAATTAAAATATCTTTTAGATGCACATGGTGATGATATTTTTAGTATTTATGGATGGCCTATAACTACAGATTTTGTAGAAGTGTGGAGTGCTAGTTGGATAATAAAAGCATATATTAAAAGACCTTTATACTATTATTATGATTTTTCAACAAAAGAGGAAGTTGAAGGAATTAATAGTTCTTCTTTTGCAGTAACTTGTGAAGTTAAATAATTTTATAGAGTATAAAAAAATAAAAATATGTAGTTGTTTTTTTTGTCAAAATTTAATAAAAATATATTTTTATTAAATTTTGACTTTTTAAAAAATATTTAACTTTTTTAAAAAAATAAAAATTTTATTTTGTTAATACTAGAAATTTTGTTTTATTATTTATTTTATTTGATAAAAATAAAGTTTTGATTATATTTAAATTATATAATTTAGCTGTTTCTTTATTTCCTATTGCAGCAAAATATTTTGATTTAAATATAGATATTTTTTTTATTGCATCAGCTGTACTATCACAAATATTTTTTTTCCAAAGAGGATATTTATCAATAAAAATACTACATTGTTTGAATGGTTCAGAATGACTAAAAATAGTGTTAATATCATTAATATTAGTAATATTACTATATGAAATTAAACAATGTTTAATTGGAATTTTAAATTGATAAAAAATTTTTAAAGAATTATATTTTAATAATAATTTATTTACTTCTTTTATTTTTCCAGAACAATTATTTTCTATAGGTACTATAGCAAAATTAATAATATTTTTTTCTATAGAAAAAAATATTTCAGAAAAACTATTACAACTTACATTAAAAATTTTTTTTCTAGAAAAAAAATTTTTAATGTAAGTTAAAGTAGCTAAATAAGAATAAGTACCTTGAGGGCCTAAAAATGCTATACTTATAGAACTATTCTTCTGTATATTAAAATCTACATTTTCAATAAAATTTTTTAAATTACTAATATTTATTATATTATTTGAAAAATAAAATTTAAAATTTGTATAAATATCATTAATCATAAATTATGATAATAAAAATTTTGAACATATTGATATTATATCATAAAAAAATAAAAATTGTTTTATTTTTCGATATGTACAAAATCATGAATATCAATTAAACATTTCCATCCTGTTGCTAATGAAACTTCTTTAAGGGATTTTTTTAAATTTTGTCTAAATTTCCAAAGAATATTAATATTACTACCACAAAGTTTATATAAAGTATTTACTTTATAAGGTAAAGGTATATTATGAGAACAATAAAAACAATGTATCCATTGTGATAATGACTTACCTTTTAATTTCATTCGTTCTTTTAAAGAAACTCCTGTCCACATTGTATCAGAAAAAAAATAAATTATTTTTTTATTTAAAATAATTATATGTTCCTTTGTTTTTTCATTTCTATACCATTCATGTAATAAATGACCCATATAAAAAAAATATTCATTTCTTATTTCTATTCCACATACAGATAATCTAACTAAACAAGATTTTAACCATTCATAATCACTTTTACCAGTATTTCTATTTATAGATTTTAAAAAATCATAAGATTTAAATTGAACTTTTTCTCCTAAAGGAACTTTTTTTAATCTATGTAAACATTCTAACCAAACATCTAAATCAGATTGATCTAAACTTTCACCTGTAAATCGTATATAAATATTATTTAATGTTGCTTTTAAAACATTTTTTTCATATTTTCTATAACCTTTTTTAATAACACCAAATAATGAACTACGTAACATTATATTAGGAACAGCTCTTTTACTATTTGAAATAATAGGCATTCTTTTTTTAATAAAAATATTTTCATCTTCTTTTGAAATATTAGATGAATTAAATAAAATTTTTTTATTTTTATTACAAGACGAAATTCTACTATTACTTTTACTAGCTAATTTACTAATTCTAGTATACAGAGATTTATACATTAATTATTTCATAGTTAAATTTATATTTTGTAAAATTAATTTACAATTATAATAAAAAATTATTTTAAAAATAAACAACTTCAAAATAAACACATAAAACATTATTTTCTAATAATTTTAAATAAATGTCAAGTTTTATAAATATATTTTTATAATTATTTATAAAAAATTTTTAAAATAATATAAGTAAAAATAGAAGGTAGCAAGACTCGGGATAGAAGGTAGCAAGACTCGGGATAGAAGGTAGCAAGACTCGGGATAGAAGGTAGCAAAAAATTAATAATTAATAACGTAATTATTTGATTTAAATAATGATTTTAAGATTTGAATAAAAATATATAATCTTTTATAATCTTTTATAATCTTATATAAAAAAAGATATCTTTTAAAATATATTAAGTATATAAATATTTTTTCTTATAATACTTGAAATAAATAAAAAAAAAGATATAATTTAAAAAATATCTATTTATAAAAAAGTTTTCTATATAAATTATATTTTACTCATAAAAAAATAAGGGAACATAAACTATAAAAATTAAAACAATTAAATAATATAAATACACATAAAAAATATAAAATTCATAACTACATGTTAAAAACAAGATTTAATTAATCTAAAATAATGATTTAAAAAGAAACATAATA